>JBDTJV010000139.1:0-18517 GCA_039935675.1 Ginsengibacter sp.
TTACTTTATCAACCACTTTTAACTGCTGATAAACTTTTCTAAAATTAATTTGAAATTCAACGTCGCAAATTTTCAAACGATTCAATAAATTTCATAACATCTTCCTCAAACTCTTTTGAAGCATTAAATAAAAATTCATGCTCCATCGGAAGTACAAAAATTGGCGCTCCGGAGAACTCATTTTCAAATGGAAAAAGTCTGACAGCATCCTTTTCAGTTGTCAGTATAATTTTTTTGGGATTGACCTTTTTGGAAAAACGATTGATTATTTCTTTAATATCGTCTGAATGAAAATTATAATGATCTTTAAATCTCATAAGATCATAGGCCATTACTTTATCTTTCAATAGCTCTTCTATTCTTTTTGGATTAGCTATTCCTGTAACCAAAAGCACTTCAATATTTTTTCCCAATACCAATTCTTCTTTAGAAAATAAATGATAAGGATTTTTATAGGTGATTTTAGTAAAATAAACTTTTTGTTCAGGCAAAGCCTTTAATTCATTGATAATCTTATTTTTATCTTCTTTTTTTAGATCTGATTTACACTTTGTAACCACTATAATCTGCGCTCTTTTACTGCTTGTTTTCGAATCCCGCAGATTTCCGGCTGGCAATAAATAGTCATCAGAATAAAGATGGTTGTATTCCGTAAGCAAAATATTCAAACCGGCTTTCACTTCCCTGTGTTGAAATGCATCATCAAGAATTACTACCTCAGTTTCCGGTTTTTCCAAAAGTAATTGAGGAATACCCATCACCCTTTCCTCTGCCACAGAAACGGTCACTTGAGGAAACTTTTGATGAATTTGCATTGGTTCATCGCCGATATCAGTAGCTCCGGTCTTTTCATTTGCAATAAAAAACCCTTTCGTTTTTCTTTTATAACCGCGGCTCAGTGTGGCAACTTTATAATCTTCCTGCAACATTTTCACCAGGTACTCTACCATCGGTGTTTTTCCAGTTCCACCAAGAGCAAGATTTCCCACACATAACAGCGGAAAGTCAAAACTCGCTGAGCGCAATATCTGCTTATCATAAAGTCGATTCCGACCTCGGATGATCCCACTATAAATAAGTGAAAACGGGAGCAAAATATTTCGCCATTTTTTTGACATTAGCCTTTATCGCAACAATTAAAAAATATATAATTTACTCGGTGTTACACAATAATCCAGCGGGATGTCCACACTCAAAATATCCTCTATTTCTTCAACTGCCTCAAAAAAACTTAGTCCCACTTTTAAAATTCCGGGCCTGCAACGCGCCAGGAACTTGTCATAATATCCTTTACCAAATCCCACCCTGTTCCCTTTATTATCAAAAGCCAGTAGTGGAATTAAAACGAGGTCCACGTCTATTTCTTCTATCTCGGCCCCTTCTTTTGGCTCATCAATGCCAAAGCTGTTCCTGATCATTTCCATTCCTTCCTGAAAATGAAAATTTACCATTTTACCGGAATGGATATCAATTTTAGGGATTACTACTTTAATGAATGGATTTTTGAATTGAAGATATCTTATAATTGTGGCTGTGTCTGGCTCTCCAAGCTTTAATGAAGCGACATAAGTATGAACACATTGAATATCGGGCAAGTTTAATTTTTGAAAATTGATCAATATGAGATCATTGGATTTTTCAATTTCGCTTACAGACAAATCCTGCCTCTTTTGTTTGAATAATATGCGTAATTCTTGTTTTTTCATAGAAATTCTTTCAACTTTGGAAGCAATTTCACTGCTTCGGCTTCTATCGTTTTTTTAGAAATAACCGGTAAATGTTTTATTGATCCCAAGAAAGGGAAACCGCTCCATCCGACAATCTCATTTTCATAATTTTGGTATTCTTCTGTAAATATCCATCCTGCCACATTAATTTTTTCTTTCCTTAAAACAGCCGCCGTCAGCAGAGAATGATTAATGCTTCCCAATTCATTTTTGCTAACGATGATCACTTTTGCTTTTAGTTTCTTTACCAGGTCTAACATTAATTCTGTTTGATTTAACGGCACCATTAAACCTCCTGCTCCTTCTATAATTAATCGATTTTCAGTTTTTGGAAGATTGGCAACAATATCTTTTATGCGGATTCGCTTTCCTTCGGCTGGAGCGGCAAGATGCGGAGAAGCAGGCATTTGTAAAAGATATAACTCAGGATGAATGAAAGTCTTCTTATTTGTCATCATCTTTTGAATAAACAAAGAATCTGTACCATCTGCAAATCCGGCCTGCACCGGCTTCCAGTAATCGGCCTTCAAGGCCTCCGTTACGATGGCCGCAACCAATGTTTTGCCGACGTCAGTACCTGTTCCGGTAATAAATATCGGAGCTGATACTGAATCATGTGTTTTAGTTTTTGAATTCAATTTGATTTAATTACTTGTTTATAAAAATTGAAAAAACAGTTGTTCCATAATTTCTCATGGTCTTAAACATCTGTTCGCTTTCATAATTATTTGCCGGCGTATGCTCCAGGATAAACCAACCTCCGTCTGATAATAAATTTTTATTATGGATGATCCGTGGAAGTTCGTCGATATTTTTAAGCGCGTATGGAGGCCCCGCAAATACGAGGTCAAATTTTTGAGTACAATTTTCAAGGAAATTAAAGACATCTCTTTTTACCACTTTGCAGTTTTCAATTTTAAATTCAGAAATTTTATTTTTTATGAATTCGTACATTTTTGGATCCTTTTCTACGATCGTAAGGTCTGAAGCGCCTCTTGAGGCAAGTTCATAACTTATGCTTCCTGTGCCACCGAAAATATCGAGTGTTTTTATTCCGGGAATTGAAATATTATTTTCGATAATATTGAAAAGGCCTTCCTTTGCCACATCAGTTGTGGGCCTTGTATAGGGCATTTTCGCCGGAGGATTTATTTTTCTTCCACCATATTTTCCGGTAATTATTCGCATTCGGATATTGCAAAAAGGTAACTAAAATAATGAGCTGGATATTTGAGTATTTCTTCCGAAAAATGGCTGCCTTCAGGATAAGATGCAAACTCAATCTTTTCAAAATATTTGAATATTTCATTGTACAGTGCCGACTTTTCTTCGATCAATCCATGCAATTTTAATGGAATACCAGGAAGTTCAAACTGGCGGCAAATATTCAATAAAATATAAGAGACATCTTCAGGGTTTTCATAGTCAAAACTGTTTACAAGCTGGTATTTATTACCTTTTGTTAAGCTGACAATTATTTTTTGAGAATTAAAAATGACTGACATCTGGTTATCCGCAAGCGATGGATTCCTGAGCAGCATCGAATATTGATGAATTGATTTTGAATTGGGAAATTGATCCTGGACCATTTCATAGGTAGCCGCTGGTAATCTGTAACAATTATAAAGAGGCTGGCCGCTAATCATGTCAGTAAAGATCAGTTCCTGGTCATTCAAATCGCCACACATTAAATTTAATATACTGGCGCATTTTTCCTTTTGATATATTGATGCAGGCACCAAAACACTTTCAGGATTCGAAAATACAATACATACTTTTTTAAATTTCTTAGCCAAGATCTCCTTCTGGTGGAAAATGATCTGAAGTTCTATAGCAAAGCCAACAGCTGGTTTGCTTTTGTCATAATGATAAACCGCCACGCCCAAAAACGAACTTGTTTCTTCCTCCTTAATACAAAAGCAAAAACCTTCATTGCTCACTTCACAAAGGAGTACGCATTTATCTTCTTCAAAGGATGAAGGCAATATTTCAAATACTGTTCTCATTTAATTAATTGTAGCAATATAAAATATATTTTGCTGTGGCCGGTAAATTTACTGTCTCTTTTGGAAATGTGGTTGATTAAAAAGACCATTTTTAAAATTTAAATAATTTTTTGATTCACTAATAGCAATAAAATCATACCGGACAAATGATAAAATCCTTTATAAAAAAATTAGGAATGAATAACAGACAAAAACATAGCCAAACAATAAAATAGATATAAAAATTATAGCAACATTTAAACATTTTAATTATTAGCTTCGCAGCCAAAATTAGAAAATAATGACCAACAGAACTTTCACGATGATTAAGCCTGATGCTACTTCCAAAGGCCATACAGGTGGCATCTTAAAAATGATTAACGAAACTGGATTTCGTATAGTGTCCATGAAAATGACTCATCTCTCTGCAGAAAAAGCCGGAGAGTTTTATGCAGTACATAAAGAAAGGCCTTTTTATGGCGAACTGGTTACATTTATGAGTAGTGGCCCGATCACAGCGGCAATTCTTGAAAAAGAAAATGCAGTTGAAGATTTCAGAAAATTAATCGGCGCTACCAATCCTGCCCAGGCTGACGAAGGAACTATTCGCAAATTATATGCAGCTTCAATCGGAGAAAATGCAGTTCATGGCAGTGATAGCGATGAAAATGCACAGATAGAAGGTGATTTTTTCTTTAGCAAACTGGAACAATTCTAAAACAATCATTTAAAATAAACAAAAAAACCTGTAATGTTTTACAGGTTATTTTGTTTAAAATAACATCGGTTTTTGCAGTAAACCAATGAATATTAGGGAATTCAATTTTGCTTTTATTCTGCTATTTTACAGATACTTTCAAGATAAAGTCGCCCGTCCAACGATCGCCGGCCATCATATCTTCCCCGATAATAATATTAAAATTTCCCGGCATTTTTATTTTATAATGGATTTCTTTCCCAAACGGCCCATCAAAAGTGCTATCTGGAAATTCGATTTGGCTTATCCGAATGTTGGCATTTTTATCAGTAGAAAATAATAAAGCATTTAATTCTTTTCCTGACGAAATGGTTACAGGAATTATTAAATGTTGATTAGTCGTGTCCATTTTCAAATGAAAAACCAAAGTATCGCTTGCCGGTGACAAAGATTGGTTCAGAGTATCTTTTAGTGTAATCTTGTCATTCTCTATTGAATCCTGGGTGGTATTTACCAAAGAAACAGTGGTAGCTTTTTTTTGATCAGCCTGGTGGCAACTGAAGATCGAAAAAACAATAATTATAAAAACAATTTTATTTTTTTTCATAAAAAAGGATTTAAAATGAAATTGGAATTCCATTTTTTATTTATTCACCAAAGGCTCCACCGTATACCCTTCTTTTTTCAATAAGCTCACCAATCCATTTTCGCCCACCAAATGCCCCGCTCCCACTGCTACAAAAACGCTTTCATTTCTCATGATCGTATTTAATTGTTTTACCCAATTTTTATTTCGGTCTTTCAAAAGAAGATCATCATATTTTTCGGAACCAAAATCGCGGCTATCGGTTAAAGCTTTTATAGAATCCATTTGTTGGTTTTTGTAAAAGCCCAGCATCGTTATGAACTGGTTTTTATAAACTGAAAAACTATCAATGTTTTTCAATAATTCTTTGGCTTGCCATTCATAAGGAATGCTGTCAAAGACCGATGCCTGAAATTGCATCGTTTCCAATCCTTTAATTTCCTTTTTATCTTCTTTGGCAATCTTCAGTAATTCCTCTTCTACGCCAGAAGGACTTGGGCAGTTCATCATCCTGGGATAAAGCAAAGCAACCAAAAAATAGGGTTTACTTCTTTGTAATAACGAAATGGGCATTTTTAAGGAGTCAGAAAAATACTCCTTTACTCTTTTATATTCTTCAGGAGTATAAAGTTCTTCAAGTGTACTATCATTTTTCATGTTTAAATAAAGCATGGCCGAAAGCATCATGGAAGGATCGTCAATCTTCACTTCCATATAAACGGTATCGCATTGTTTTACGGCCATTTTCAACGCATCACTAAAATGGATATCGTCCTTACACAGCAAATGAAAAGTGCCAAACAAAAAACTTGGCTTTTGTAATCCGTTGCCGCTAACTTCCCACAAAAGTGAATTTCCATCTTTTTGCTTTTCGAAGGAATGAGTTGGCTGGGCCTGGCAACCAAGAAATAAAACACTGGTTAAACTAAAAAACAACATCTGCTTCATTCATATTAATTTTTGTAAAAATAAGACTAAAGGTCTTTGCGGAAGAATCCTAAAAATAAGAATCCGTGCTATTTATTTGTTTACTGTAAATATGACTGCTGACTGGAGCTAAAAATGGTTTCTTCCCTGTCAGTTTTTCTGCTTCTTTTCAATCAAATTAAGAAAATGGGATATTTATTTCTTTACTGGTAAAATTATTTTCTTTCTGCAACAATTTTTAATAGAAATATCCGTTCAAAATAAAATTTTTTTATCAATATTTTTTATTTCGCAACCCATAACTAATTATTTTATGAGAAAACACCTTCTTACGATTTTTTTCGTTTTTACTTACGCTATTATTTTCGCACAAAAAGGAATTCCTGCATTTGGCAAGATCGATAAAGAAGATCTGCTCCTAAAAGAATGCGAATTTGACAAAGATGCAGAAGCCTATAAATTATTATCATACGGAGATGTTCACTATGAAATTCTAGGCGAAGATTTTAGTATTATCTCAGAAAAAAGGATAAGGATTAAGATTCTAAAGGAAAAAGGCCTTGATGAAGCTAATATCAAGATCCATTTTTATAGCAAATCGAATTATGAAAACATCCATAACATTTCGGGAATTACCTATAACCTGGATAATGCCGGAAATGTGACAACCACTAAATTGGAAAAATCTTCAATATTTACAAAACCGATCAATAATAAGGTTTCCGAAATCTCTTTTACAATGCCTGATGTAAAGGTTGGCAGCGTGATAGAATTTAAATATACGGATACGAAAAAATCGATTGCTGCTGTAGATGATTGGTATTTCCAGGACGATATTCCTACAAGAATCAGCATTTATAAAATATTAATTCCATCAGTTTTCAGGTTTGCCACACAAACTTTGACCTACCAGGTTGTAGATCTTAAAACAGATGCGGTTATTGACAATATTTTTTATAAGGGCAGCATGATATCCAACAAATCCGAATCAAGAATATACACCTTGAAAAATATTTTGGCGTTGAGACATGAGCCATTTATGGGTGCAGAAAAGGATTATTTGCAAAGAATTGTTTATCAATTATCGCGAATAGATTATCCAAACGGATCTGTGGAAGAAGTGAGATCTACATGGCCAAAGCTAACGGAGGATCTTTTGAATGATGAGGACTTTGGTTTGCAGTTGAAAAAAAATATACCGCATACAAAATCACTTGATGATTCTTTAAAACTTGTTTCGGGCGATTTTAATAAAATGGTATTGGTTTATGACTACGTTCGCAGAAATATGAATTGGAATGGTTCTGAAAGTATTTATTCTTCTCAAGGGATAAAATCTGCATGGGATAAAAAATCCGGAAGCAATGCAGAGTTAAATTTTGTTTTGATTGATCTGCTGCGGGATGCAGGCCTGAAAGCCTATCCACTGCTGGTAAGCACAAGAGATAATGGCACCGTTAATACGATTTATCCATTTTTAGAACAATTCAACAATGCAATGACTTGTGTTGTTATTGGTGATCAAAAATATTTTTTAAATGCTGCTGATAAGTATAACCCCGCCTATCTTGTTCCTTATGATGTTTTGGACAATAATGGTTTTATCGTCGATCAGTCAAATGGAGGCTGGGTTCAGTTAACCAATAAAAAGGATAACTTTAAAAGTATCGTTTCTTTTAATGCTGAAATTACTCCCGATGCAATAATGAAAGGCAATGCCACTATTTATAATTATGGATACGCTAAAAATCCTCGCGTAAAAAAATGGGAAGAGGACAAAAAATCATTTGAGGATTATTTTACGAAAGATTTTACGGGATTAAAAGTAAAAAATTTAGAAGTAAAAAACTGTGATGTAGACACGTTGCCTTTGCAGGAAAAAATGGATTTTTCCCTACCGGTGAACGCCTCCGGGGAATACAATTATTTTACGATCAATTTATTCCAGGGACTCGAAAAGAATCCATTTATAGCCGATGAAAGACAAACCGATATTGATTTTAATTACCCTCAATCATATACGCTTGTAGGCAGAGTATCCATCCCTGATGGCTATGAATTTGATGAGCTTCCACACAATATCAGCATGATCATGCCGGATACCAGTATTATTCTGAGACGCTTGCTGCAGGCCGACGGAACGAGTGTCCAATTCCGTATCAATCTTGATTTTTCCAAAAGTTTTTACAGTGCGGCAGATTATCCATTACTGCAGGAATTTTATAAAAAGCTTTTCAATACCCTCAACGAGCAAATTGTAATTAAAAAGAAAAAAGTCAACGCATGATGAAAAAAGTTATGATGGGAATTTTAATGTATTCAATAATTCCAATTTGTTTTTCACAAAAAAATATTTACGACGCTTCTACCATTTCAGATTCTCTTAAGAAAAATGCGCACAGCGTAAAGAGGGAAGAAATTATCAAATTTGATGTGAAAGATATTGGACAGGCCTATCTTTCCGTTCACCAGGTAATAACAGTGTTGGATGCAGAGGGACAGGATGAGCTAATGTTTGTGCAAGCTTCAGACGAGTTTAGAAAATTAACGGACGCAGAGATCAAAGTTTTTGACGCCCAGGGAAAGCCTATCAACAGGTACAAAATGAAAGAGATGAAGTCGACCGCAACCGGCGATGGGTTGGTGGTTGATGGAAAAATGTATTATTTCCAGGTAGCGGCGCCCTCCTATCCTATCACTGTGCAATATGATTATGAAACCAAATATAAAGGCACTTTGAATTATCCTGATTACCGCATTCAAAGACCAGAACAATCTGTTGAAAATTCTAATTACACCGTTTCTGTGCCTTCAGATCTTGATTTAAAATTTAAAGCGCAGCACATTGTTCTAAGTCCTGCTGTTTCTAATTCTAACAAAAATAAAATCTATGTTTGGAAAGTACAGGATCTCCCTTCTGTTTCCTATGAAGAAGGTGCGGTCAGTTATGAAAGCAGTTACCCGGCGATACTCTTATCACCCAATAAATTTTCAATGGATGGAAATGAAGGAGACCTTTCTACCTGGAAAAATTTCGGTCTCTGGTACGGAAATCTGTCAAAAGGTTCCATTAATTTATCGGAACAAACGAAGAGTTCTTTAAAGGAAATGGTGAAAGATGCAAAAGATGACAAGGAAAAAATTGAAATCCTTTATGATTATTTACAAAGCAATTTCAGATATGTGAGTATTCAATTAGGAATCGGAGGTTATAAGCCTTTTGATGCGTCTTTTGTAGACAAGAAAAAATATGGCGATTGCAAAGCGTTGTCAAATTATATGGAAGCCATCCTTGATGCAGTGGGTATTGTAAGTTATCCAGCGCTAATCAATGCTGAATACAATAAACAACCGGTGGATCCTGCTTTTCCCCATAATTCTTTTAATCATGTTATCCTTTGTGTTCCCGGAAATAAAGATACCACCTGGCTCGAATGCACCAGCACAGCGGTGGATGCAGGAACTTTGGGAAGCTTTACAGAAAATAGAAATGCTCTGCTTATCACACCGGCCGGTGGCGTTTTAGTGCCTACTCCAAAAAGTAAAGCTTCAGAAAATTTGTTTACGCTTCACACAAATGTAGTGCTCAAAGAAGATGCCTCAGGCGAAAGCGAAAGTAAGCTGGAAACAAAAGGGGAATATAGAGAAGAGATCATGCAATATGTGTTGAATGAAAAAAAGGATGATCAAAAAGAATTTCTTGTAAGCAAGTTGGGATTTTTACAACCGGATCAGTTCGATCTTACTACTGATCAAAAAAATGATGACAACACCAGTTTCAGATTACAAATTGAAAAAGTACCCGAATTCACTGCAGGTAGTAAAATGTTTTTGAACCCAAGGATCTATAAAATGTGGAATGCTGCTTTGCCAAAAACAGAAAATCGAACCAAAGCATTTTATTTCCCCTATCCATTTATAAAGACAGACACGACCATTTACCAGCTTCCGGAAAATTACACCGTTGAAAACCTTCCGAAATCAAGGGAGGTAAAATTTGAATATGGATTGTTTAGAACAAATTATACGTTCGATGAAAAATCAAATGCGGTTACTTCAGTAGCATTTCTGCAGCTCTCACAAAATGTAATTCCTGCGGAAAAATATATGGAATTAAGAAAATTTTTTGGTAATGTGATCGAGGAATATACGGAGAAAATAGTGGTGAAAAAAAAATGACGAATTAATTTTTAACAATGGTTTTAATCTTTCTTGTTAGAAAAATGAAAATCGGGATTAATTCTTTGTTTACTACAATAGCCGATAAATTTATTTTAATTTAATCAGTGTTTTTTTACCACACGTCAATTATTTTATCCGTTTTTTTGAATCGTTCCACATTTAAAACGTCGCCCAGCAATCCGCCAAAACCTATGCGGTAAACATAATAAGGCGTGTGACCATTTTGAAAACCACTTACCACATCAATCCGAAAAATTTTGAAAATATTTTCAAGTCCAACAAAAACCTCTTCGTAGGTCGTATTTGGATGAATATAAAGTGCATTTACACCTTCTACCAGGTTCCAGTTCCATTTTTTCAGGAGCGGAATTTTATTGGTTAACAATCCATTCGAATGATGTTCAAGGTGCAGTTCAGCATAAAAAGACGAAGTGTTGCTGAATTGATAAACACTGACATTCTGAAATGCTTTTACATACTGATCTGCGATATGAGAAGTACTTGAATAAAAATGTTTGTAATCCTGGACAAAAGTGCTTTTGCTGTTTAAAAATCCACCAACTGTAACGCTATATTTTAAATCGCCTGCAAGCTTCAAATCCCTATCGTCAAAAATGTTGAAGGCCCATTTATCATAATCTACAGCACTTCCGAAAATATTTTTAATTCCTTTGGTATAATCTAAAGTAAACGTAGGCAATTTCGAATCGATCGCCATTTTGTATTTAGGGAATTGAATGTAACGGCGGCCAGGCTTGAAGGTGATAGCAGCATGAACTACAACAGCCTGGTGACGTGTAAATTGTTGCGACAAAATTTCAACCGGGTAATTGGGCGTAAGCTTTGAAAGCCATTTATCATTTAAAATAAAATCGGTCGAATTGTTAATGGGTAACCGATCTTCATACTCGCCTTCTATTAGAAAAGAAGTACCACTCTCCCACTGCTTACGGAAGCCACTTTTAGCAAAATAGTTTTCATAAAGTTTCATATAATTCTGGCCATAAAGCAAAGTACCAAGACTGTTTCCTAATCCATCTAAATCGCTCTCTTTGAAGAACTGGCTCACTCTCTTGCCTCCGGCGATAAATATGGAAAAATCTCTGAATTTGCGATCTGGATCAAAGGCCTGGATCGGGTGGAAAATAAAACCGCCCCAGGGGTTTAAATGTTCGTTATTAAATCCATATCGTACATCCGCTATGAACTTAACTTCGGTGTCAAAAGGCTTGATATTCTTGGAGATAACAAGCGAAGGATTAACTGCCAAACCTTCCACTGTATTATATTGCAGCGTTTTCAGGACAGGTGCAAACTCCACAAGATACGTGTGGTGTTTGTTATAACGATTGTGGTGCACACCGCTCCAAAAAATTTGCTTAAGAGTGACCGGGCCTTGTATTTTCCGCAACGAATCTAAATTCTGATCTGCAGAATCTTTAACTGCAAATAAGCTGTCTTTTGTTTTGTAATCTCTCATTTCTGCGGGTTCCAGAGGCACTGGCCGGATAGAATCCCAGTAAGAATGTGGCTTCTTATTGGAAGCAGTATCATACTTGACAATTACCCGGTTAAAAAAATCTTTTGGAAAATCCGGATGAACATTATAATCTGAATACACATCTACAAAGTCACCTTCAGATTGTAACCCCAACTGGTTAAAATTAAAATGCAATACCTGGTTTTTGATGAGCCAAACATCATTTTCAACAGGTACAAAAATTTGGGAGATATTCAGTGTGTCCAATACTTGTAACTGAGATGTTTTGGTCAAAGAAAGATTGCAACTGAAAATTCGCCAATCATTTTCAGTAATGTTGATCGTACCTGAAAATAAAGGTTCATAATTTCGTTTAGGGATGACCGATATTACATTCACTTCGTTCCCATTTTCAAAAAAACTACCAAGAAATTTATAATTATAAAAATTCAAAGCATTGTCTGCGATAGGAGAAACAAATCCGCGAGGATTAAGCTGCGTAGCTATATTCACATTATTGTTATAAAAACTGATAATGCTGGGGAAACTAAATCCCAGTCCGTTATTTCCACTTACTCTTGTTGACACCACTTCCAATTTAAAATGATCGGGCTGTTCGGCGTTAATTTTTGTTACCGATTCCGTCAGGTAAACGATTCCATTTCCTAATGAATCGACTCCCATTTCTTCCCGGTCTTCTTTCGGTATTTTCTTGCCAAATATTTCAGTAGGCAAACTTTTTACCCGGATAATTCCTTTGATATAAACCTGCGCCTGCAAAGCTTTTACCTGGTTTTCATAATAATTTCTTTTTTTAATAGAGTTGCGAATAATTTCATAAGCAGGATCTTCTCCTCCTTCCTTTATGATTACTTCTTTCAGGGTTAATTTTTGAATGGTTAAAATAAAATTTACAACTTTATCCGAAGATCCAAGCGTTATTTCTTTATCAGAAGAAGTATAACCGACGTAGCGGCAATCTAAAGTATATTTACCCGGAGCAAGTGTTATGGAGAATTCACCTTCGTTATTTGCAGAAACCCCTTTTGGAGTTCCTTTTACAAGAATGGAAGCAAATGGCAGCGTATTTCCCTGTTCATCTTTTACGATCCCACTAATGGTTTGTGCTGACAAATTAAAGCCACAGAAAATCAAAAGAAATAAAATGAATTTTTGCATAGGGTCATGGGGCTTCGATGTGCAAACGTGAACTAAAAAAATATTTATTAAAAATTATACAGCTTGGCTTGAAGTAGTTTTCCAAAATTTTGCAAAACTGGCCGTCAATGAAGCAAAGCCTGCAACAATAGCGCCAATAAGCGCTGTAACAATTATTAATAAATAAGGGCTGTCCGTCTTAAAAATTAAAATTGAAACACGGTGTGCCAAAATATGACCATTTTTTACGCTGATCCACAAACTTAAAGAACCCCACAATAAAAAAAGAGAAATAAAACCTGAGAGAAAAGATGGAAAAGGCCGTTGAGGTAAAAATAATGAAACAAGGAAAGCAACAACAGCAATGCTCCACCACGGAAAAAATAAGCAGGCACAAAAACTGAAAAGCATAATGAGCAGAACACTGAGAATAAATTTCATTGAATTATTTTTTTAGTTTAAAATGGTTTTGAGTTTAATGGATAATTGAATTAATTAAAAATCATTTTCCATTTCACTCTCGGATCATTTTTTTCAGACGCCTTCATCATCCAAAGGGCGTAATATTTTCCGGCTGCCCATTTATCTATGAAATCATCATAGAAACGGCTTCCCGGATTACCACTTTCGCCACCTGGATATACGCCGTAGGCCTGAGTTTCAGGAGTTAATGAAACCACCATTCTCCAGCTTGGTCCATGTTGTTCTTTTGCGGCATTGATCGTATTGGTACCGCCACCTATTGGCAAATGCAAGCGGCTGAACGCATCCAGCCTTGCAAGGTGTTCTACGTGAGTATCCTTATATTTGGCCCACTCCATAGTCCCATTTTCATCAGCTTGCCTGATAACCGCCGTTGCCATTTTAAAAGCAGCTGTTATATCATCAGGCAACGTTTCCTTTTGCACCGTATTTATATTGTCCAGGTATTTAAAATCCGGATATTTAATAATGTCTTCGAGCAGTGTGCTTTCTGAAGGCCAGGGTAAGTCCAAATGTGATTTAAGAAATTCATCATTCCAAACCACCGTTTCCAGGCTATCCCACGTTACCACAAATAATGTAGCGCCTCTTGAATTTCTTTCATTCTTTAGATTCCAGTTGCGTAGAATATTAAAATATTTCAGTTCCTGCGGACTTAATTTATCCACCTGCATTTTCTTGATGATAACAGGCATCGCCATTTCTGCAAATACATTATAATTATCCGTTTGAAGCTTCATCATATCTTCCGGGGTAATATTATTCATTTTTTCCAACCTCCTATTGATCTCTAGGCCGCGGTAAGGAGGATAATTTCCACCAAGATAATAAGGATAAGCTGTATCTGCAGGAAGCTGGTTGGCGCTGCTCACAAAGCCTCTTTCAGGATTCACCATGTGAGGATTTTCAAATTGTGGAATCATAGCTTGCCAGAAGTAACTACTATCAGCTCCCGGCATTACAAAATCTCCCTGTCGATACCATTTCGCAGGGAATTCTCCCTGGTCCCAAATAGCGATATCGCCACTTTTGGAGGCGAAAATGCAATTTTGACCGGGCGTGTGCAGGTATTTTATTGCCCTCAAATAATCACCATAATTGTGCGCTTTATTCAAGAGTGTAAACATTTTTAATTCATTGCTGGGATCATGAGCTTTCCATCTTACCGCATAATTTTCATAATTAGTACTTCTGCCGCCACTGAATGTTTTATCGTACATCACAGGTCCAATGTTTGTGTAGGCCACCGTATCATAATAATCCGGCTGGTCTTTTATTTTGATATCTTCTATCCGGAAAGTGGTAGTATGCCATGAACTGTCAAACCAATATTCTTTGCGGCTTTCATCTTTAAATTTTACTTTATAATAATCTCTTACATCGCGCATCGCATTGGTGAAACCGAATGCACAACTATCATTATAGCCAATAATTATTGCAGGTGCTCCTGGAAAAGAAACACCGTAAACATTATAAGACGGCGTACTAATTTGCATTTCGTACCAGATCGAAGGAAGATTTAGACCGAGATGTGGATCATTACATAAAATCGGGTAGCCGCTTGCTGTCTTTTGTCCGCTCACAGCCCAGTTATTACTACCATTTGAGGGGTCCGGTTTTTGACCTTCAATTGTCGTCGAATCCTTGGTATCGTAATAAAGAGAATCCGCAGAAGAAGGAACCTTTAACTGAACGGCTGGTGGTGGAAAAATAGTTCCTTTTGGCACTATAGGATCAAGAGAATCCATTATAATCGGGTAAATCTTATCAAAGTCCGCAGATGAAAAAACCGATTTGGCATTAGTCATTTCAAAATCCCTTTCATATCCTGCCAGCTCTAAAGCCATATATTTTAGAAATAAGGCGGATTTAAGATTGGTCCATTTTTCAGGCTGATAACCTAGTAATTTATATTCAATAGGAAGTGAACTTTTGGTCAAACTTTCGATATAGGCATTTACGCCTGCTGTATAATTATCACATTCAGCAAGGGTTACCGGATCTTTTTCTATTTCTTTTAATGAATTTTCTGCGCCATAAACCATACCCAATCTTCTTTTGTCCCTGTCATAATCCAGCGCTTTGTGGCCAACGATTTCACTCAATCTACCTGCAGCGGCACGGGTTTGAAATTCCATCTGCCACAGGCGAAATTTTGCATGAAGATATCCCTGCACAAAATAAGCATCCATTTCATTCTCCGCAAATACATGTGGAACAAGCCTTTCATCGAAATAGACTGATGTTTTTCCCTGCAACTGTGGGAATACCAATTCTGCGGAATAATCTTCATCCAGCGGCTCAGCATTTTGCCACAAACCTTGCTGGGGACTTAATAATTTACCCAATGGAGCCTGTAACGCCAAAGTAGAATTCAGTAACACAATCAGCATAATAGTAATAAGTGCATAGATGCCAAACAGGAATAATTTCATAATTGGTTTTGAAAGTGTAAATTAAAGAAAAGATAAGGAGAATTAAAAAAAGCAGACTATTTGTTTTTGAATGCAAAAATGTACGCAAATAGTTTAATGGGATCTGGTAAAAAAAATGGGATTTTTTAAAAAATAAATTAAAGAAAAGTAAAATTAAAAATCCAGCATAATTATTCGTTTACTGCAAATAATTAAATTCTTTATCAAAAAAATGGATGGATTATTCTTTGATCGTTTTCATAAAAGTATGGCGATAAACAAGAGGGCTCAAATTCAATTTTCGCTTAAAGGTTTTATGGAAATTAGAAGCATCTTTAAAACCACTTTCATACGCAATATCCGCAATCGGTTTATCTGTATTGATTAATTGTTTGGTGGCAAAACCGATCCGGTAATCATTAAGCGCCTCTAAAAATGTTTTCCTGGTCATTTTTTTAAAATATTTGCAAAAAGAATGGGTAGTCATATTGGCTATGGAAGCCGCTTTTGTTAATGAAACAGTACTATGGAAATTTTCAACCATATATGCTGTCACAGCATTTATTCGCTGTTGCTCATTATCAGAAAAATAAACATCTGCATTGTGCTTATCAAGGTAAATGAAGGACGTTTGGGATAATTGTTGAAGTAATTTTAGGAACATTATCAGTTTAGTAAATGGATCTCTCTCAGTAAACAAAGAAATAATTCCTTTTTTTATTTCCTGGTTCTCACCTGTAAACTGTAACCCATACTGGCTGGTCTTCAAGAGATTGGAAACTATTGCTAATTCCGGACAGAGAAAGAAATCTTTACCGAAAGAATCTTCTGTAAAATGAACGACGAAGGAAATAGAATTCTCTCTAGATCCATCCTCGGTTTTCCAGCAATGAGGAAGATTTGGACCAAGCAAAATCAGGTCTCCTGGGAAATAATCGTCCATAGTGCTTCCTGTATATCGCTTCCCTTTTCCCTGCAAAATAAAAGTGAGTTCTATTTCAGGATGAAAATGATATGGAGCTGAGAATTTCTTTACAATAAATTTTTTTACTACAAAAGAACTTTCATCCGGTGAATAGACAGATTCGAATGTTGGTTTCATTTCTGGTGATTTTAGTTAAACTTCAGGTCTTTTTTTTCACACAGGACAATATTGTCCATAAATATAACAAGAATGCCATTTTTTTCCTCTGATTTATGAATTTATTTTGTGGGCAAAAAAAGAATGGATATTGAGAACCTCCCATCATTAGACCGCACCATCCAGATTCCGGAAAAACTAATCGAGGATTTTCGGATAAATGGCCACACCATTACACGCAATATTATCTCATCAGAGGAACTGGCACCTTACCGGAAATCTATTTTCGCAGCAGCTGAAAAATACAATACAGAAAAGCGAAAAATGGAAGAAAGGGATACTTATGGAAAAGCATTTCTGCAGATAATGAATCTTTGGAGAAGAGATGAAGCCGTTAAGAAATTCGTAATGGCAAAAAGATTTGGAAGAATTGCAGCAGATTTATTGGGGGTGAAAAATGTGCGCATTTATCATGACCAGGCATTATTCAAAGAAGCTGGCGGCGGCCCTACCCCATGGCACCAGGATCAATATTATTGGCCGATCGATACTCGTAATACAATCACTATGTGGATGCCTTTGGTTGATATAAATGTCGAAATGGGAATGCTCACTTTTGCTTCCGGTTCTCACGTTCCTGGTTTTGCTTTAAACAAAGAGATCTCTGATGAATCCGAAAAAGATTTTGATGATATTGTCGCGCAAAAAGAATACAAGATCACGCGCGCTGAAGAAATGAAAGCCGGCGATGCAACCTGGCACTTCGGATACACAATTCACAAAGCACCGGGAAATCATTCCGAAACAATGAGAGAAGTAATGACCATTATTTATTTAGCCGGGGATGCTAAAATAACCGAGCCTCAAAATGATTGGCAAAAGAATGACCATAAAAGCTGGCTGGAATCGAAAGAGGTAGGTACATTGGCAGATTCAGAAATGAATCCTTTGGTACTTTAAATTTGGGAAAAAATTAAAGCTTGTATTAAACCCAAAAAAGTCCTTAGGGAAAATTTCTAATGGCGGTCATTAGAAAAAATGTTGATAAAAACCTGTCTGGCGTTGAGTTTTAATTTAAAAAATCTTCGTAAAATTGAGTTAGAAAATCTTACTCCTAAAAATGGATATAAAAATATCTTTTACTGATAAAGAAATTACGCCGTGGTCAGGTATTCTTCTGCTAAAAAAAATGATGGATAGGATGAATCTGGATGAGCAGTTAGATAAGTTGCCTTTACCTGTTCAGGGGTCAAATCGTGGTTACGATCCCAAGCAACTTATCAAGCAGTTTATGACCAGTGTCTGGTGTGGTGCTAATAAATTTGAACATGGTGAGATTACCCGTTATGATGAAGTGATGAAGCAATGCTGGGAGTTTAAACGAATGGCAGGCTGCAAATCATTTCAACGATTTTTCAATAAGCACATAACGGCCATTAATCATGATATTTTCACTCCCTTTTATCAGTGGTTTTTCGGGCAATTGCAGTACGACAACTATACCCTGAATGTAGACTCCTCCATCTTTACATATGGACATCAGCAAGGGAGTAAAAAAGGGAATAATCCACAAAAGCCAGGCAGAAACAGCCATCATCCTCTGATAGCATTTATTGAAGAAACCAGGATGGTAGCAAATTTTTGGTTGCGAAGCGGAAATGCTTATACAAGCAATAATTTTCAGGGATTTTTATCAGACACTATAGAAAAATTAAATGGTAAAAGGGTAGGCTTGTTTAGAGGTGACAGCGGTTTTATGGCAAAGAAGTTTTTGATTACCTGGAACAAAATGAACAG
>JBDTJV010000140.1:0-4048 GCA_039935675.1 Ginsengibacter sp.
TGAAACAACTCATTCAGAATTTTAAAACAGGAAAATTGTACGTTGATGAAGTCCCGATGCCATCTATTTCAGAAGGAATGGTACTCGTTGAAAATAAATATTCATTAATAAGTTCAGGAACAGAAAAAGGGACCGTTAAGGTAGCCAAATCAAGCTTAATTGGAAAAGCAAAACAACGCCCCGACTTAGTTGCCCAGGTTCTGCAAAATATAAAAAAGGAAGGGCTTTCCGCCACTTTAAACAAAGTAAAAACTAAGCTAGATTCCTTAAAGGCGCTTGGATATAGCACTGCCGGAACTGTTTTGGCATCTTTGGATACAAATGGAGATTTCCAGCCTGGAGACAGAGTAGCCTGTGCAGGCCAGGATTATGCTTCTCATGCTGAAATTGTGGCTATCCCTCAAAATCTCACTGCAAAAATTCCGGATAATGTTTCTTTCGAAGAAGCATCTTTTACTACACTAGGTTCAATCGCACTCCAGGGTGTAAGACAGGCGGATCCGCGCCTTGGTGAAAAAGTTTGTGTAATAGGATTAGGATTATTAGGACAATTAACGGGTCAATTACTAAAAGCAAATGGTTGCGATGTATTCGGAATTGATCTGTCAGAAAGACTGATCAATCTGGCAAATGAATTTAGTGTCACAAAAGCGCTGAACCGAAATGACCCTAATCTTATGACCTTCTGCGATAATTTTACTAATGGACAAGGTTTTGACAGCATTATAATCACTGCGGCAGCCCCGACTAATGATCCGATAATTTTAGCCACCGAATTAACACGCAAAAAAGGAAAGATCATTGTAGTGGGTTCTGTAAAAATGGATGTACCAAGAGACCCTTTCTTCTATAGAAAAGAATTAGAACTAAAAATTTCCTGTTCATACGGGCCTGGGAGGTACGATGTAAATTATGAAGATTTGGGAAATGATTATCCGTTTGCGTATGTAAGGTGGACGGAACAAAGGAATATGGAGGCTTTTCTTGCAATGGTTTCTAAAGGCCTCATTAATGTAAAACCACTCATCACTCATACTTTTGAAATCGAACAGGCAGAAGAAGCATATGAAATTGTACTTGGCAAAAATCCACAACCTCATATTGGGATTCTCCTGAAATATACCGACAATCCTGAAAAAAAGGTTACGTTCACTAAAATAAACAATCAACCAGTAAAGAAAATTAACGCCGGCTTTATAGGTGCCGGAAGTTTTGCACAAAGTTATCTCATTCCGAATGTGAAATCATATGGAGCTTCATTGGATACGGTAGTTACATCAAAAGGTATAACTTCGAAAAATGTTGGTGAAAAATTTGGATTTTCCACCTGTTCTGCTGATTTGCATGATGTGATTGAAAACAAGGATATAAACACGGTTTTTATAGCCACTCCACATTCTTCCCATGCTGACCTGGTTGTAAGATCTTTGAATGCGAAAAAGAATGTTTTTGTAGAAAAACCGCTTGTCATTTCAATGGATGAATTACAAAAAGTCATCGAATCAAAATCATTAAATGATTATCCTTTAATGGTTGGTTTTAATAGACGATTTGCACCCATATCTACAGAACTAAAAAAAGAATTTTCAAACACAGGTGAACCATTTGTAATAAATATCAGGGTGAATGCAGGATTTATCCCAAAAGATCACTGGACCCAAATCCCGGAAATCGGAGCTGGAAGAATTATTGGAGAAATGTGCCATTTTATTGACCTGATGCAATTTTTTACCGAATCTGATCCTGTAAAAGTTTATGCGGATTGTATCCAATCTGCAAGTGATAAATTAAAAAATGATGACAACATTTCGATAGTAATTAAATTTAAGAATGGATCCATTGGCAATCTAACTTATGTGGCAAATGGAGATAAAGCATTACCTAAAGAGCAAATCGAAATATTCAGTGCCGGGCAAGTCGGCATAATTAATGATTTTCGAAATGGGGTTTTATATAGAAATAATAAATCCAAATCTTTAAAATCTGCCGGGAAGGGGCACCAACAGGAAATCCAGGCATTCCTGAATTCATTAAACGAAGGAAAAGATTCACCAATTTCATTTCATTCTATCTGTTTAACAACACTTACAACTTTTAAGATAATTGATAGTTTGAAAACCGGTATGCCACAACAAATTAGCCTGCATGCGTGATTTGGTTTTAAAATCCCTTTCAGCATTGGAAGGTTTTTGTGAAAAGGAGGAATTTAAAGGCTGGGACCCGTATGATGGTTTAAATAGTAGCGTATTTCAATCAATTCCATTTATTCCAAAAAACCGGATTGCCAGATTATCCTGGATACAATTTTTCAAAAGGTCACCTATCAATTTAAGGAAGATTGCAGGTGTTGAGAAAGAATTTAATTCAAAAGGTTTGGGATTATTTTTGGCAAGCTATTGCAATCTTTACAAAATGGAACCGAGTCATGAATACCTGGAAAAGATCAGGTTTTTCTCTAATGAACTTCTGGCAATACAAAATAAAGATTACAGTAGCTCATGCTGGGGGTATAATTTCGATTGGCAGGCCCGAGCCTTTTTTCAACCTAAAAATACGCCGACTGTTGTTGCTACTGTCTTTATTGCAAGTGCGTTATTGGATGCTTATGAAATAACCGGTGAAGAAAAATTACTGAATACTGCAAGAAGTTCCTGTGATTTTATTTTAAATGATTTGAACAGAACAACAGATGCTAAGGGAAATTTTTGTTTTTCTTATTCTCCTTTAGATAGGAGTGCTGTTTTTAATGCCTCTCTCTTAGGAAGCAGATTGTTAGCAAGAGTTTATAGTTTTACCAAAGAAATCCATTTAATAGAATATGCTAAAAAATCTGTGGCCTTCTGTTGTGAATATCAACAAAGTGATGGTTCGTGGTCATATGGTACCTTACCCTTCCATCAGTGGATTGACAATTTTCATACTGGTTACAATCTTGAATGTATTTCTGACTATATGAAGTATTCAAATGATAATTCATACAAATCACAGGTAAATCTTGGATTTAATTACTATATAAATACATTCTTTACAAAGGAAGGTATCCCGAAATATTATAGCAATTCCATTTATCCTATTGACATACATTCCCCCGCTCAATTTATTATTACGATAGTCAAACTTGGTAAATTTTGGGAGCAAAAAAAATTGGCAGATTGCGTACTTAATTGGACTATAAGTAATATGCAATCGGAAAAAGGATATTTTTACTACCAGATCAATAAATTTTTTTCATCACGGATACCATATATGAGATGGGCACAGGCCTGGATGTTTTATGCTTTATCAACTTATTTAAAAGCTGAAAATGAATAGGATTAGTATTTGTAATATACCTGTAGATGTACTCACAATGCAGCAGACTGTTGATCTGATTGATAATGCTATCCAGGAAAAAAGACCGATCCACCACGTGGTGATCAATGCGGTAAAGGTAGTAAATGCACAAAAAGATCTTGAGTTAAGAGAATCAATTATTAACTGCGATATTATTAATGCTGACGGGCAAGGAATTATCTGGGCATCCCGGATATTAAACAAACCGCTTCCGGAGAGAGTTGCAGGAATAGATTTAATGGAAAACCTGGTCCAATTATCGGCTATAAGAAAATATAGAATTTTCCTGCTTGGTGCAAAAGAAGAAATAGTGAATAAAGTTATTGACATCTATTCGCAGAAATATGGCAATAATATCATTGCCGGATATTGTAATGGTTATTTTAAAAAAGAAGAAGAAGATAAAATTGCGCAGAAAATTGCTAATTCGAACGCTGATATCCTTTTTGTTGCGATGAGTTCTCCCAAAAAAGAAATCTTTTTAAACACCTATAAGGATTTGATCAAAACTCCATTTATTATGGGAGTGGGAGGAAGTTTTGATGTTGTTTCCGGCTACGTGAAGAGGGCACCATTATGGATGCAGGAGTGGGGTCTTGAATGGTTTTATCGAACAATGCAGGAGCCCAGACGCATGTGGAGACGTTATTTATTTGGAAACTCTGCTTTTATTTTTTTAGTATTGAAAGAAAAAATCAATCAATTAAGAGGAAAA
>JBDTJV010000141.1:0-2630 GCA_039935675.1 Ginsengibacter sp.
AATCATTATGTAAATTAAACACATTTGTTAATAAAGAACAAAAAAAGTTTTAAACACCAATATTAACAATAGGAAGTTGATTATCAGCTGTAACCGTTTAAACAAAGGGATGACAATGTGAGAATTTTTAACAAGAAACGTCTTAACATTTTCAAGGGAAGAAACAGTAAACAAATAAATAAGGATGATTCTTAATTTTCTAAGTTTATTAAGATTGAAATCGGGTGCCACGGAACTTCAAAAATGACCTTTTATTAAAAGAATTGAAATTCAATTCGGATAAAATGAGGATTTTATATAGAAATAGTTCCGAAAGGAATCATGGCTTTCGGAACTAATTTAGTTTCTTTTGACTATTGACAAAACCTGGAACGCAGTTATTACTTTGGTAGTGGGAAAGATTCTTATTTTGGTAAGTCAAATTCGATGAAGCTCTTGACCGATTTGCGCTTGAAACGGCAAATTATTAATCGTGTGGACTTATTTAATAATACTTTCAGGTGCGGCTGAACGAATTATTGTATGTTCTTCTTAATACTATTATATTTAAATGAAATGCATTTCACGTATAGGTACTTTTTAGCATGCGGCATATAAATGGTGATATCCGGTGAGGAACAGGGATCGAATGATCATCGATAAAACAGAGGAGTTTTTTGTTTTCGTTGATGTGGGAAAAATAATTGAGATTAAGAATGTAGAATTTATTGAGACGAATAAAGTTTTCGCCGGGTAAAATATGGAGTAATTCTTTGAGCGTGCTATGCCTGTTCATCCACATAAATTTATTTCCGCAATTGACTAGCGTTTTGACATAGTGGTCCGAACTTATAGCAAAGTATATTTCATCAGGATGTACCCATGTATATTTTTCTCTTTTTTCTTCAAAGCGAATAAACTCTTCACTATTGGCCCAGGTGCCATTAGTTTTTGGTAAGGTTATTAAATTTCTATTTGGGAAATGTAACTTGTTAACTAATTCGTCATTTAAAGAAAAATCGTTGATACGCATTTTATTAATTGTTTACTATTAAATAATTGGCCAAAGAATACATTACTTTCCTTTATAGATATTAACCAATCATCGATATGGCTGCATTCAGGAAAATAATAATTTCATAAATCCAAACATCATTTGTCATTTATGGCAGGAGGAATTTTCATCCACTTTTAAAAAAAATTCCACCTAACCAAAGTAAAATAGAAACTTATGGCCATAGTGATGCTCAGAGGAAATAACCTGGGAATTAATAAGAATGGAGAACGACTTTTTTTACGATGCCCTTGGATAACTGACCAGGAGAACTTTTTGGAGTAAATTATTTACTAAATTCGTTAAACAATATTCAATCGAAAGTAATTCACTGATATATTCTTCGGGACAGCTAAAATAAGTTTTTTTTTAATATCAGTTGTTTTTTTTAAAGTTTTTATGAACGTTTTTTTAATAAATCCTCATCGCATCCGCAGCATTTTCCTTAAAGATTATAATGGCAATCACAAACATACTTTTGTGATCTCAAAAGTTGTTATCCTGAGTAAACGAAGAAATAAGAAGGATTTTTATTTTGAATGTTTTATTGAAAATGGTAGGAGGTAACTTATTCTGTTTATTTTGAGAGGAATCCGGTTGAATGAATGATCATTAAATAGTCAAATAATTTTTTATGAAAATAAGTGCAATGCTTTTGATTCTGATGGGGTGTATTTCACACCAGGCCCAGGCTCAATCTTTATACATGCCTCGTAATGTAAAAACAGCTTTTGAAAATGGAACCCGCTCTATGGATGGAAATCCCGGTGCTCATTATTGGAACAATCATAGCAATTACAACATTGATATTACCGTAACTCCGCCTGATCGTACTATTAAAGGTTCTGAAGAAATTACTTATTTTAATGAAAGCCCAAATCCATTAAACACGATCGTTTTTAGCCTGATCATGAATTATCATAAACCGGAAGCCGAAAAGATGACCAACCTGGATTCGATCCAGCTAACATCAGGAATTCAAATTGATCATTTTGCAATAAATGGAAATGAAACAGATTGGCCCGGGATCGAGGAAAATTACACTCGTCAAAATATAATTTTATCGAAACCTTTAATGCCAGGGGATTCCATGCATTTCTCAGTTCAGTGGCATTATGAGATTGCCCCGGCATTTGTACGGAATGGCCGTTCAGAAAGGGAAGGAATGATTGATCCTACAACTTATTGCCTGGCTTACTTCTATCCCTGTGTCTCCGTATATGACGACTACAACGGTTGGGATATGTTACCTTTTACCGGCGCACAGGAATTTTATAATGACTTCAGTAATTATAGTTTGAATGTAAATGTCCCAAAGAACTTTATTGTTTGGGCTACAGGTACTTTGCAAAATCCCAACGAGGTTTTACAGCCTCATTATGCCGGCCTTTTAGAAAAATCTATGACCTCAAATTCAGTGATCCATATTGCTACAGCTCAGAACCTGGAAAGCAAAAATATTACCAACCAAAATGCCATGAACACCTGGAAATGGAAAGCAAATGATGTAACCGAAGTCGCTTTATTTATCAGCGATCATGACAATTGGGATGCTGCAAGCACAATAGTCGATAGCACAACCGGCCGCCGTGCTTCT
>JBDTJV010000142.1:0-2575 GCA_039935675.1 Ginsengibacter sp.
GTAATGAGACATAATTCTTATCTTTAAGAAGAGTTGTTTATTTCCCGAAAAAGATCCGCCAAAATGAATTCGATTTTAATGACACCAAATCAGGCAAAGAAATGAACAAACTAAATGCAATCAAAGAACATCCTGGCCTCCTAATAGGTTTAAAGTAGGTCCATTGAGAAAACGATAAATATTTTCTAATGAAAAAATTCTTATTCTCTATTTTATTTTCGGCAGTATTTTTTTCCTGCATTAACAGGTCTGCATCCCCTAAACTTAGCGCAGTAGACACTTCACGCCGGCAATGGGTAATACCCGATGGTAAAGACAGCATGTTATTACTTACGGACAGGCCTCCCAATCTCGAAACACCTTTAAAATATTTTCTTCAGGATTATACACCCAACGACGTTTTTTTTGTCCGCTGGCATCTCTCTGGTTTACCGTCTGCCGTTAATGTGGATACATTTCGTTTACGTGTTGGCGGAAACGTTATTAAGCAGGTTTCATTATCATTAAACGATCTCAAAACAAAATTTACTCCTTATACTATTACTGCTTTGTGCCAATGTTCGGGTAACTCGAGGAGCTTTTTTGACCCAAGAGTTCCCGGAGGTCAATGGAAGAACGGAGCTATGGGAAATGCGAAGTGGACAGGCGTAAAACTGAAAGATATATTAACTTACGCCCGGGCAAAAAAAGGTTCAATAGATGTAAGTTTTAATGGCCTTGACGCACCGCCAATGCTGACAGTCCCGGACTTTGAAAAATCATTATCATACGATCATGCGAATGAAGGCGAAGTTATGGTAGCCTACGAAATGAATGGCCAGCCGTTACCATTATTAAATGGATTTCCTTTGAAACTGGTAGTGCCCGGATGGTATGCCACCTATTGGGTGGGTATGCTAAGTAACATACAAGTACATACAAAGCCATTTGAAGGTTTTTGGATGAAGAAGGCATATCTCGTTCCAAAAGGAGTACCGAACGGGAATGAAAGCCCGGACTCAATTGCTACCAACCTTGAACCTATCAGCGTAATGAATGTTCGTTCTATTTTCGTTTCGCCTGAACCCAATCAAACTATTAAAGCGAGCGAGCAAACAGATGTACAAGGGTTGGCCTTCGACGGTGGTTACGGTATTACAAAAGTGGAATTATCAGCTGATAGTGGAAAAACCTGGCTACCAGCTAAGCTCGATCATGATTTAGGAAAATATTCGTGGCGAAGGTGGCATTATTCTTTTACGCCTACTCAAAAAGGAAAGTACAACCTGTATGTAAAAGCTACCAACGCAAAAGGACAAACTCAGCCAATACACCAATGGAATCATAGCGGGTATATGCGAAACGAAATCGAAGTATTACCCTTAAATGCAGAATAATCATGAAGAAGATAAGCTTAAAAACCAAGGTGTTATTTTTCCTTATTGTTTGTTTTGCTATTTCATGTAGCGAATCCGGCAGGAAAACAGCGCATCCAATTGCTGCAATGGAGGATTCTGTTAAAGCAATTGCCCCAGACCTTAAGAACGTTTCAATAAATTTACCGAAAGGCCCAGGTTATCATGCATTTATTACAAATTGCTCCATTTGTCATTCTCCACTTTATATACAAGATCAGCCAAACCTGTCCGAAAAAACATGGACGGCTATTGTAGCAAAAATGCAGAAAACCTTTGGCGCGCCTGTGTCAGATCCTGCTGCCAAAGAAATTGTGAAATACCTGGTAGCGATAAAAGGAAAAAGCTAATTGAATTAAAAAAAAATTCAACCAGGAAATGAAAGAATTTTTAATCTTCCTCAAATTCCTCATGTTCCTGGGGGTTATAACCCGCTTTTAATTCTGCTAATTTTTTCTTGCCGTAAGCCGCCTTTGTGATGATCACATACAAAACCGGCACAATGAAGATAGCTAGTGAGGTCGCAGCAAGCATTCCTCCAAATACAGTCCAGCCAATAGTTTTACGTGATTCAGCAGCAGCGCCTGTTGCAAAAGCCAAAGGCAAAACGCCGAGAATAAATGCAAAAGAAGTCATTAATATTGGGCGCAAACGCAATTTGACCGCAGAGATTGTAGCTTTCATTACCTCCATTCCGGCGTCTACACGCTCTTTGGCAAATTCTACAATTAAAATCGCATTTTTCGCGGCCAGCCCAATCAATGTGATTAAACCAATTTGAGCATAAATATTATCAGTAAGACTTGGAATACATGTAAGTGCAATGATAGAACCAAGAGCTCCGATTGGCACTGCCAATAAAACCGAGAAAGGTACCGACCAACTCTCATAAAGTGCGGCAAGGAAAAGGAACACAAATAGTAGGGAGATGGCGAAAATCGTTACTGTTTTGTTGCCAGCTTTTATTTCCTCACTGCTCATTCCCGAGAATTCATATCCATAACCCGCGGGCAAATATTTTGCAGCTGCTTCCTTTAATGCATCTATGGCTTGCCCGCTACTATAGCCATCTTTAGGAGTTCCGTTTATTTCGATAGACCGGTAAATATTATAATGAGATATCGCTGTAGGACTTTCTATTAGTTTGCTCGTAATTAAAGAACTTAGGGGAATCATATTTC
>JBDTJV010000143.1:0-3281 GCA_039935675.1 Ginsengibacter sp.
GTTGATTTCCAGTCCCACTCAGGATCATCAGCCCTGCGCCAGGCTTTATCATCATATTTATAACCACGCCTTTCGAACGACCTTGATGGAAATCCCGGAATAGAATTAATAGTATATAAGCGTTCAATCGCATCGAGCGATTCCCGCACATTTTCCAATGCATAAGGTGATTGTGTCACAGCATAGCGGAATGTTTCACCGGCCAGGTACATACAGGTCCACAAGCCATCATTATCCGAATCTTCCATGCTTCCGGTGGTTACATCTCCATCCTTCATATTTGAAACAGTGGCGTTAAAACCAAGGCGGATATGTCGTTCGCGTACCTGCTTTTCAAAAAACATGGCTTTTTCATACAAAGTCATTTCTTTAAAGTAAATCTGTCCCAGTCCTTTGGTAGTAAGGATAAGTACTGAATTTTCAGGCCCCTTTGAAATGCTGATTACTGTATCAGACGGAATCCATCGTTTGGATGCGTAATAATTAAATTTTCCATCTTTGCGAAGTTGCATAGCTCCCCATGTTGATCCAAACCAAAGCTGACCATCAATTTCACTGATGGTAGTTAAATCCGTCCAAGGCATTTTTTTCTGAATATTTCCAAGTTGTTCTTTTGTTTTTGCATCAATTTCGAAATAGCCGTCTGTTGTTCCTACAATAAGTTTTCCACCGGCGGGTTCAATACAGGTTAAATTATTTCCGCTGAAGACTTTAGTCATCTCATTATTTTTTTGGGAAAAAACATTGATTGATTTAGTCCCCAGAATCCAAAAGAGATTTTTTGCAATATCAAATTTGATGTCTTTGACTTCTTCACCGGAAAGAGCTCCTTCCCACAATTTCTTAGAATCTTTCAGAAGATTCAAACTTTTACCATCTGAAATCAGGAAAGTAAAATCTTTTCCACCCACAAAAATTTTAGCTTCAGGCATTGTATGTCTTGAGAATATCGTTCCGGCCCAGGCATTGCTTAAGACTGCCTGGTTGTCTATATAAACCAACTGATCCTGGTAAGTTCCAATTCCTGCAATTTTCTTATCTGAAGTTTGTTTGTCCTGTTCATCTCTAACAAGCGTTCCGGGAAAAAGGATTTGGCCCGCACGAGGACGTAGCAATCCTTTTGACGATAGTATCTGAATATAACCGTTTCGATCGGAAACAACTTTCAGCAATTGTGCATCGTTATTTAAGTTTATATATTTGATACTATAATCCTGGGTATAAGTGTTGTCCTTGTGTTGTGGGATTTGACCTTTCGATATTAACGATATCATCATAAAAGCGATGACCAGAAATGTAATTTTTTGATTTTTTCGATACATTATTACTGATTTAATTAAAGTATTTTTTTTAAATATTTTCCTGATAAACCCATGAAATTTTTACTTGCACCGAATTCACTTCACTCCCCTTCGACCATTCGATAAATTCACGGCTCACTCAGGCAATTCGAAAGCAGAGGGACGCGCTCTGCTAAGAACTTATGGTTCTTTACTCCTTTATTATTCATCGCTTTTCGCTTTTCTCCTTTAGCCTCTCCCCTTTCCCACCCTACAGATTTCTATTATCCATCAGTAAACCAACTTTTAAATGGAATTTCTAATCAGCTATTCTTTGTCATGCGAACTCTATCTCTTATACATAAATCTTCTTCACAAAAGATCAATCAATGATTTTTTCAAACTCCATGATTTATTGGTTTGATCATCCCTCAGTATGTTATTATAATTCAAATCCGCCACTAACTTCTTCACTTAATATTTTATATTTCTCAAAAATGCATATCTATAAATTCCGTTCCGTTATTTTTTTAATATTAGCATCATGAAGCGGCAGACAATTATGTAATGTGAGATCAGTAACATTTTTCAATTCGAAATTATTTGATCCTTTTACAGGAGGCCATTTCACGTGATTAAAATCGGCCTGCTGAACATCGTTTAAATAAAATGCAGGGCGCTCATCTTTTGTTATATAGTGAATGGCCACATCATTTATTTCTATGTCTTTTACATGCCTGACGAAGAAGCCCCAGCCTGGCAGCGTCCCGTACATTCCGGGTTCGGGATATTCTTTCTCTTTTTCGGGAGGATTAATTTGGGCTAACTCTCGTTTTCCTCCACCTTTATAATAAGCCAGGATATTATTCAATTTGATATCTTCAATTTCGTGCCCCGGTATTCCACTAATACTGATAATGCTGCCAAAGGTTGTATCAACATTATAGGCAACGATGTTACTAATGTTTACCCGCTTCAATGTGCCAACCTTCATATTGCCGGGAGCCCGCATCCGGCTTCCCAAACGAAGAAAAATTGCAGCAGATGACAGGTTAAGCATTGTAATATTTGATATAGAAATATCCTGGAGATTACTGCCGTCCACAGATTCCAGGGCAAGTCCGTAGCAGGTTTCAAACACACAATTTGTAATGACGATATTTTTGAAATCTCCATTAGATTCTGTGCCTAATTTAATCCTGCCCATAGGATCGGGAGGATAATCAAAAGGATGCCCTTTAAAGTATGTTTTATGAGTTCCGTTCAGTAAGGTTCCTTCCTGGAATCCGCCGGTAACGTAACACCCGGAAATGGTTACATTCTCTGTTGCTTTTGGATAACCGAGGCAATATGAAGTTTTTAAAACAATGGCATCGTCCCATGGAGAATTAACGCTACAATGAGTGATCCGAACGTTGCTGCAGCAATCTATATCCATTCCATCACAATTGGTATCAATCATCACATTATCTATTGTTGCATTTTCAACCCCGGAAAGCAGTATTCCAAAATGGCCTCCATGTAAAATAGATATATCCCGGATAGTTATATGATTGCTATTGACGATTGCGATGGATTTATTTCCAAGCTCTTTTGGGAGTTTATCGCGCCCCTCATCACGCGTAAGCCCTTTTCCATAAATCAATCCCGGGCCTAATATCGATACGTTATGTACTCTATCGCCCCATATCAGGCTGTTGTGCCAATGGCTATGGCCAAAATCCTGGTACTGTTTCCATTGATTGGGTTCTGCTTTATCATAATCAGATACATTAGGAGAAGCTTCAATAACAGATCCCTGGTCCAGGTACAAAGTGATATTGCTTTTTAGCCGGATAGATCCGGATAAATAAATACCTGCAGGGAATATGAGGGTTCCACCGCCGTTTGCAGCTATTGTATCAATGGCCCGATTAATAGCTTTGGAATCAAGAGTCGTACCATTACCTGTTGCTCCAAAATCCTTTACATTATATGTAGCTGTCGTATTTTGTGCAGGAG
>JBDTJV010000144.1:0-6509 GCA_039935675.1 Ginsengibacter sp.
ATTCAATATTTTCTGGATTATAATACTGCAGCAGGTTATACAGAATATGAACCGCCATTTATGGTAAATGAAGCGAGCGCTTATGGAACCGGTCAATTGCCCGATAAAGAAGGACAAATGTACCAGGCAACGGCAGATAATTTATTCTTAATTCCAACAGCAGAAGTGCCGCTCACCAACATTTATCGCGATGAAATAGTAAAAGAAAATGAATTGCCTATAAAAATGACGGCATATACACCTTGCTTTCGCCGCGAGGCTGGCAGCTATGGAAAAGACGTTCGCGGGTTGAACCGCGTGCACCAGTTTGATAAAGTGGAATTGGTTCAATTGGTTCATCCTGATGGTAGTTACGAAGTGCTGGAAGAAATGGTAGTTCATGTAGAGAAATTATTACAATCCTTAAATCTTCCTTACCGCATTTTGCGATTATGCGGAGGTGATATGAGCTTTACATCCGCGCTCACTTATGACTTTGAAGTGTACAGCGCTGCTCAGCAAAAATGGCTTGAAGTAAGCTCTGTCAGTAACTTTGAATCTTTTCAAACCAACCGGATGAAGATCCGTTTTAAAGCTGAAGGCAAAACACAACTGGTTCATTCATTAAACGGTTCTTCACTCGCCTTACCAAGAATTGTAGCTGCGTTGCTGGAAAATAATCAAACGGAAGATGGTATCTTATTGCCGGAGGTTTTGCATGCTTATTTTGGAAAAACCAAAATTGACTGATCAAAAGCAAAACAGGAATCGGGATTATTTACTCGTTTACTATTAATGCTTTAACCGGTAAATTTCCACATTTTTAAAACCTTTCCATTCATATAATTGATACTTTCAAATTCGTTGAATAAAACGATATTGCATCATTATTTTTCAAATTTGTTGCCATGTCAATACTTACTGTAGAAAATTTATCCAAAAATTATGGGCGCATACAGGCATTAAAAAATGTAAGCTTTACCGTACCTGAAGGAACCGTTTTTGGAATTTTAGGGCCAAATGGAAGTGGAAAAACCACTACGCTTGGAACGATTACTGACATTTTAAAACCAACTTCCGGAGGTTATAAATTATTTGATGAACCCGCTTCTGCAGCCAGTAGAAGAAGGATCGGCACTTTATTAGAAACCCCCAATTTTTATCATTATTTATCCGGAGTTAAAAACCTCGAGATTGTTGCGGAAATAAAACAACATGGCAAAGAAGACATCGATCGTGTATTAGAAACCGTTGATCTCACCAGGAGAAAAGACTCTAAATTCAGCACCTATTCTCTTGGAATGAAACAAAGGCTTGCGATTGCTTCGTGCCTGCTGGGAAGTCCTTCTGTATTGATCTTCGATGAACCAACCAACGGGCTTGACCCTGTTGGCATTGCGGAAATAAGAGAATTAATGAAACGCCTTTACCGCGAGGGAAAAACGATTATCATGGCCAGCCATCTCTTAGACGAAGTAGAAAAAGTTTGTACAGATGTAGCCATTTTAAAAAGAGGCGAACTGATCGTTTCAGGAAAAGTAAATGAGATATTATCGAAAGAAGATATGGTAGAAGTGGCGGCGGCGGATCACCAAAAATTATTGGAAGTTTTAAATGGACTCAATGAAAAGACCCGTGTCATAGATGAAAACCCCGTGGTAAAAATATTCTTCCCGGTAGGCAAAGCAGATCTTTCTGCGGTCAACCGTTTTTGCTTTGATCATGGCGTTACACTCAATTATCTCGCATTAAAAAAACAAAGCCTTGAAGCAAGGTTTTTTGAACTTACCAATAATTAAAAAAATTATGTCACATCTTTTAAAAATTGAATGGCTCAAAGTAAAAAACTATAAAGCATTTTGGATATTTACGATTCTTTATGCCTTTGCCATCCTGGGAATTAATTATACCGGGTTTTATGTAAATGAACTCGCTGTACAAAATATGCCTGCAAGTAAAATCATTTTAGGAACGCCTTATGCCTTCCCAAAAGTATGGCAAACAGTGGGTTTCATGAGTAGCTGGCTTTTGTATTTTCCGGGCATTCTTTTCATTATGCTGCTAACAAACGAGTTCAATTTTAAGACCCACCGGCAAAATATTATTGATGGCTGGACAAGAAAAGAGTTTGTAACCGTAAAATTTGTTTTTGCCATTTTGTTTTCTGCTGCAGCTACCATTTTTAATTTCCTGGTCGCCTTACTGTTCGGATTGATCACCACCGGTTCTCATTTTACTTTTGCAGGAATGGAAAATGTAGCCTATATATTTATCCAAACCGTTGCCTACATTACTTTTGCGATGTTTCTGGCGATTCTATTCAGAAAAAGTGGCGCTGCGATAGCGGTATTCTTTTTATACGGCTTGATTTTCGAATACCTAATTACGGTTCTCATAAATATGAAATTAGGGCTTATGCCGGTAGGATATTTTCTTCCCTTGCAGGTTACAGATGTAATGCTTCCGATTCCATTTGGCAATAAAGTAATTTATAAAGATGCTCCTGATACCTGGATCCTGGTGGTTGCAAGTATAGTTTATATATGCGGCTATTACTTCTTTGCGCTGAAAAAGTTTACAAAAGAAGATCTGTAAATTCTATTTAAACCACCTATAGATATACATTTTATAAAACTTTTGCGCATTCCATCTTAGCCTTCTTCCGTAGCTTTTATTTTTGCTGGAAATGGTAGATGACATCAATCCGTTATGAGATCCTTGCTCCACAAAGGCAGGATGCGCCCAATACATTTTTACCACTTTTTCTTTGATCAATGTATTGTGCCACCAATCAATTACCTGGCAACATTTATGCGTTTTTAAATGTGCAAGAATATCTTTTGCAGCCTTCAAATCAATTAGATACGCTCCGGCCGCTCTTCCATATTCTGCATCGTAGAGGTATTTCCCTTTCTTTACTTTTCTGAAATACGGAAAGCGCAATGTAGTATTCTCAAGTGATATTATAAATCCGGGAGGAAGAGTATCAGCTTCTTTCGCAACGCGCGTTATTTTTTTTAAAAAATCACCCAGGAAGAAAGGATCATTTTCAAAAACCAGGGCATATTTATTATTGTTGGCCACCATTTTTTCATAAGAAAGAATATGGTTAAGCGTGCAGGAAATAATTCCTTTTGAAAGTTTGGTATCAATTTCAGGGCAAAAATATTTTTCTAAAAGTGCTGGAGTGAAATGGCTAACATCACCATCTGTTACAAATTCATAATCCAGATTCATCTTTCCAAAAATCTCATTCATCCGTTCTTCATGAACTTCATAACCTTGCAGGGCATGAACTATATAAATCCCTTCTATGCCAACTTCTTTTAACATCCGCTAGAAAATTATTGATTTGATCTTGGTTCTCAATTATTTTAGTTATTTTAATTATTTAGTTTTTTATCAAACGAGAGAGCAATTTCGGCATTTTATTTTTACCAAAAGAAGGCATCCCAGAAAAAAGAAACAAGAAAAATTTGAAAAAAATAAAGCTGTATTTTGCATTTATAGAATTTCATTTTTTTTTGTAGTCGTTTTAAAGATGATTATAGTAAACAAATAAATACGCCTAATTCTTATTTTCAATCATGACAAACTTTATTCCCATATTTCCGTTATCTATCGTCGTTTATCCGAATGAGGATCTGAATTTGCATATTTTCGAAGAAAAATACAAGGAACTGATCAAGGATTGTGTTCGACAAAAAAAAATGTTCGGGATACCTGTAGTGATCAATAGTAAGGTGCAGGAATTGGGTACGCTGATTGAAATAATGGAAATAACGAAAGAATACCAGGGCGGTGAAATGGATATTAAAACGAAAGGGAAAAAGGTGTTCAGTATATTAGAGGTAATTGAGAGTGTACCTGGCAAACTTTATAGTGGCGCCATTGTAAATTACCCGCATAACCACGAGCACGGCAAAAGATTATTGATGGATAAAGTGATTGAAAGCGCCAAACAGCTTCATAAAATGTTGAAGGTTGATAAACGTTTGCATAAAAAAGAAGAAGATATTTGGAGCTATGATTTGGCACACACAGTAGGATTTACGTTGGAAGAAGAATATGAATTACTATCGCTGATGAACGAGCTTCAACGGCAGGAATATTTAAAAAGACATTTGGCGAAAGTTATCCACGTAGTTGCTGAAATGGAATCGTTAAAAGAAAAGATCAAATTGAACGGGCATTTTAAAAATATTTCGGGATTTAACCTGTCTTGAAATTGTAGGCTGAAAGCAAGAACCATTCAACAATAAAACATTTAACTATTGAGCACTACAACTCTTTGTTTTGATTTTGGAAACACATCACTTAAGTGCGGAGTATTTACAATCGACCAATTAATAGAAGTAATTACGCTAAAAGATTCTGAGACCGATACGATTACAGAAATACTAGATAAATATACGCCTCAAAATACCATTCTGTCTTCCGTAATCGATCATAATCCGGAGATAGAAAAAATACTGGCAGAAAGATCGTTTTTTGTTATCCTCGATGCTACTACGAAATTGCCTTTTACCATTCCCGTGTCAAAACCGGAAACAGTGGGCGCAGACAGGTTAGCTCTCGCAGCCTTTGCTGTTTTCTTTTATAAAGGCCAAAACAACCTGGTTATCGCTCTTGGCTCATGCATTACCTATAATTTTATCAATAAATATAACAGCTTTAATGGCGGCAGCATTTCGCCCGGTATGGAAATGCGTTTTAAAGCCTTAAATCATTATACTGCCAAATTACCATTGGTAAAATTAGACCCCGAAAATGCCTCCTGGAATTTCCCGTTGATTGGTTACGATACCAATACAAATATCCTAAGTGGAGTATTGCTTGGAATGGCAGCTGAGATTGACGGAATCATCAATGAATACAAGGAAAAATTCGACAAATTTAACGTGCTTTTAACCGGTGGAGATACTGGCAATTTTGTCCAGCATATTAAAAACAAGATATTTGCCGACCCCTACCTGATCCTGAAGGGTTTGTACTCAATCAGCAAATATAATTATGATATCAAAAATTAGACTTACTTCTTTCTTAATAGCTGCTTTCCCCGTTTTCTGTTTTGCACAGGAAAATTCGCCATATTCACGGTATGGTATCGGTAACGTGTTGCCGCTTGCAAATGCGGCCAACAGGGCAATGGGAGGTATTTCTGCTGGTTATGCTGACCCCACTTCTTTAAATTCCATCAATCCTGCTACTTATAGCGATCTGATCTATTCAACGCTGGACGTAGGAGTAGAATATGACGGTAGAAATTTGAAACAAAAAGACCCTTTGGCTTCTTATAAATCCAACAATGCTATTATATCTTACATGCAATTTGGATTTCCGTTATTAATGGGAAATAAAAAAGCCCAGGAAAGTAAAACAGCGTGGGCAATGACATTTGGCCTAAAACCGATTTCGCGAATTAATTATAAAATTCAATCCAGCGTTGCCACTACGGATAGTGCCAATACGATTTATGAAGGTTCTGGTGGTGTAAATCAAGCTTTTGTTGGAACCGGTATCAAATTTAAAAATTTCAGTATAGGAGTGAACACCGGTTATCTTTTTGGCAAAAAAAATTATGACAACCGCCTTTCTTTTAAGAGCGATACCACAAACGATTACCGCACTCATTATGGAACAGAAACAAATTTTGGAGGAATTTTCCTGGATGCGGGTGTTCAATACCTGGTTAAATTGAAAAAGGGAGGCCTTCGTTTTGGTGCTTATGGAACCATTCAAAGGAAGTATCATGCCTCAAGAAACAATCTCGTAGAAACATTTGATTACGACGCAGGCACAGGAGCTCCTCAGCCAATAGATACTGTTTCATATAAAGGAGATCAAAAAGGGAAAGTACAGCTACCAGCCACAGTTGGCGGTGGGTTTACCTATTCGAATGATCATTTTCTCATTGGCGCCGATTATGAAACTACTCAATGGAATAACTACCGGTTTTTCGATGAGGCAGACATTGTCAAAAACAGTTGGATCGCCAAATTTGGAGTGCAATATCTTCCTGCTTCTCCGGGGGCTGACGGGTATTTTAATTATGTAAAGTACAGGGCCGGTTTTTCTATTGGCCAGGATTACATTTATTCCGACAAAACACTTCCCGTATATACAGTGAGCGTCGGTGGCGCTTTTCCATTAAAATTGAAACATAATTTTTATGATCACCAATACAGTATCATGAATTTAACATTTGAGTATGGCAACCGCGGGAATAGTCAGAATAACTTAACCGAAAGTATCTACAAAGTGTGTGTTGGCTTTTCGCTGAGCGATATATGGTTTGTAAGGCAGAAATACCAATAGGCCATTTAACTTTGCAGGTTCTATCACTTTCATGCAATATTTTTGCCAATGAAATCTACAGGAATCCATACTTCTTTTACATTAAAAATAATCTTTATTTTATCGGTATTTTTTGTTTCATCCTGCGAAAATTCACTGGAAGATATTAATAAGATCACTGGAAAAAAAACCGGCGTGGAAGTCGCCAAAGATGTCAAAATAATTTACTCGAT
>JBDTJV010000145.1:0-6136 GCA_039935675.1 Ginsengibacter sp.
CGCTTGACCTCAGCAAACTTCGTTATCACAAATTAATTATTATGACAGATGCCGATGTGGACGGAAGCCACATTGCAACTTTGATTCTCACTTTTGTTTTCAGGTATATGAAAGAATTGGTAGAACAAGGATTTGTTTACCTGGCGCAGCCACCTTTGTATCTTTTGAAAAAAGGAAAGGAACAGGCTTACGCATTCAATGATGAAGATCGTAAAGCATGGATAAAAAAAGTGGCAGATGGAAAAGAAGATACTGTTCATATCCAGCGTTATAAGGGTTTAGGAGAAATGAACAGCGAACAGCTTTGGGAAACGACCATGAATCCTGCAACCCGCACATTAATGCAAGTTGCTATTGACAGTGCAGTAGAAGCGGATGGCGTTTTTAGTATGCTGATGGGTGACGATGTACCTCCACGCCGGGAATTTATTGAGACCCACGCAAAATACGCAAGGTTAGATGTTTAATTAAAAGTAAAAATCATAATTATTTAAAAGGCTTGTTCAGAAATGAAGAAGCCTTTTTGTTTTAGAATTGTAAAATTGATTTCTAAGTGGATTTTATCCAAATTACAAATCCCAATTCTTGATTCCATATTGTAATATTGCACTGCATTTCAAAAAATATAGTTTTAACAACTCCCTTTATGAAAAAATTATCATTGCCAATTCTGATATTATTACTGATCGCAGGTTATAATTCAAATGCCCAGGTAGATTATCCTACTTTTAAAAGTGGAACCGAGATAAATCCATCAGATAGCGGACGCCTTTCTTTTAATTTATATAATTTAAATTATGTAACAGATGAAGAATGGTTTGGTAACATCCCTTTGAGTGGAACATTATTTGGATATGAGTTAATCCCCGAATTAGAATACCAGATTTCTCCAAAACTATTTATAAAAGCCGGCATCTACGTGCAAAAAACTTATGGAAGGACTGAATATACCACCCTTGTGCCAACATACCAGGTAAAATTTAAGGCAAAAAAATCTACTTATATTATGGGAAACCTGGAAGGGAATGATAATCATGGATACATTGAACCCATTTATAACTACCGATTGATCATTAGTGAAAGGCAGGAAAATGGATTTCAAATGTTGGTGAATACAAAAAATTACTCTCATGATCTTTTTATCAACTGGAGAGTTGCTATCGTACCAGGGGATGATTTTAAAGAGCAATTTGATATAGGATATGTGTCTAAATTGAAACTCATCAATAAAGGGAAACTAAATTTTGACATACCTATTCAATTTCTATATTCTCATAAAGGTGGCCAGTACGACGTTCTGAATACACCTCTTTCCTCGCTTACTAATGTTGCACTTGGCGCTTCATTGACTTATCATGTAGATCACAAGCTATTTCAGAAAATTGTTTTTGAAAATTATTACGTAAATTATAAAGACATTTCAGGCCAAAAACTACAACCTTTTAATGAAGGAAATGCATTCTTTTCGCACCTTTTATTCCAGCTTAAAAATGTGGGCATTGATCTAAGGTATTGGGACGGTGACGGGTATATCGGTCCCCGCGGTGGTGCTTTGTTTCAATCTGTTTCAGCAAAATATCCCGGCTTGGTCGAAAGACACCGAAGATTACTAATAGCAAGTTTTATATATGACAAAGAGATTTATAAAAATGTAAATTTTGATTTCAGGTTCCTGCCTTACAAAGATTTTATTGAGAAAATTTCTAGTGGTACCGGACTGGAATATTCGTTCGAAATGTATTTGAAATACACCCTAAAAGTCAACCTCGCCAGGTTCAAAAATTCACTTCAATTTTAAGTAGAAACTCAAGCTAAAACAGATGTTAGGAAATATATGATGGGAAATAACTATAAAATCTTAAATTTGAAACCATACTGCCTGAAAAAAGTGGGTGGTTATTCATAAAATTAATAAACTAAAAACCTAATTACAATGTCAAAAATGTTAACAGCTTATTGCATGAAAACCAAAGAAAAGAATGTACCCATGCAAGATGCAGTAATTACTAAAACTTCCCGCGGTGGGTATATGGCCCAGGGCCATGATGGAAAAGGTAACAAAATGACCACTATGCTCAGCGAAGCCAACGCCTTACAGGCAATAAAAGATGGCGTAGCTAAAAAGGGCTGGTAACTGGAAATATTAAATAATAAAAGCGATACTTCAGGTTTTTCATTGAAGTATCGCTTTTATTTTTTTATCCTTTAATTTCTTTTCTTAAAATTTACAGTAAACAAATAAACAGGCAGGATTCTTATTTTCGGCCAATTAGAATTTACTATTGAGATTTGACTGTTACAACACATTATTTTCTATAACTTGCTTTATAGATTTTCCTAAATTGGGGAATGATACTTAACCATTCCATAATGTACTAAACCGATTCACTTGTTTTTAAAATTTGCATGGCGGTATTTTAAAGCTAAGAAGAGCACGAATGCGATCAATATTATATCGTGGGTAACTGCTGGTGTCATTGCTTTTTCTACCTTATGCCAGGTATTGGTTCTCAGTGTTTTCAACGGTTTCGAAGGACTTGTAAAATCACTGTACTCTAATTTTTATTCTGACGTTAAAGTAGTTCCGGCAAAAGGGAAAACTTTTACACTTACACCTGCCCAATTGAGACAGGTTCAAAAAATACCAGGAATAAAAGGCTCTTCATTAAACATAGAAGAAAAGGCATTATTGCAAAGCGGCGAAGACCAAACGATTGTATTATTAAAGGGCGTAGATTCCAATTATCACGAAGTATCCGGAGTGCCACAAAAAATGTATGACGGAAGTTATAATACCGGTAATCTCAACAATCCTAAACTAATCCTGGGGGCCGGAATAGAAAATGCGCTCCACGTGCAGGCCGACAGAAATCTTTTTCCTGTCACTGTATTTCTGCCAAAAAAGTCAAGCTCAAATAACCCGCTTTCGGCATTAAGCGAAGGAAATGCAACAACCGCCGGAAGCTTTGCTATTCAGCAGGATTTTGATAATAAGTATGCCATTACCAATCTTGCCTTTATGAGGCAACAAATGAATTATCAACCCGATGAATATTCCGCCCTGGAAATCGCTTTGGCCAATCCATCGAACACAGAAGATTTTATCAATACCCTTCAAAACCTTTTGGGAAATCGTTATAAAGTGCTTTCCAAGTATGAGCAAAATATGAGCTTGTACAATTCAATGCGACTGGAAAAATGGTTTATTTATGCAGTCCTTACATTGATACTGATCATTGCTGCTTTTAACATGGTGGGCGCGTTGACGATGCTCGTACTGGAAAAAAGAAAAGACATCAGCGTACTCCAGGCACTCGGGGCGGATAAGGCGCTTATCCTTAAAATATTCTTAAGTGAAGGAATTTTGTTAGCCGTTATTGGCGCAACTACCGGGATCGTCCTTGCTTTGCTAATTGCTTTTTTACAAATGAAATATCACATAATTAAGTTGGTAGGAAACTCGTTCCTGATTGATTATTTCCCCGTAAAACTAGTTCTAACTGATTTTATTCTCGTTGCCTTCACCGCCTTATTTATAGCTTTTTCAGCGGCATGGTTTCCTGCAAAAAAAGCGTCTCGCCAGCTATTTAATCTGAAAGCTTAAAGAGAGAAATAAAAAATAATCAGCAAAAAGCTTTGATTTTTCAAAGTAAATGATAATTTTGTCTCCCCAATCCTCGAAGAGTACCAAAACCTCCTTTACCATTTCTCCAAAGATCTCTTAGAAAAGCAAATGCTAATACATTGCATTTATAATGGTTGAATTTACCATTCCAAATTCCTTTTAAATTTTTTGTTCGCTTGTTGTAAATATTTATCCGCATTCCTCTAAGAAGCCTTACCTCTTTTTGTAGTTATCCAACAATCATATGATAAGCTGAAACTTATCATTGACCACAAAAAATTAGACATGCAAAATTTTACTTTAAAAATTTCATTTTTTAAAAAATGGAGTAAAGCCTCTTTTTTCCTTTCATTCCTCTTGCTTTTTTCTTTTATTGCTCATACCCAAACCAGGAAATACAGTCTCGTTTATTCGGATAACATTAAAGGCGGCTCTACCATTTTTGGAAATACGCTTATGCAGATCATTACCAATAAAAAGGTAGATACTATCAAGATGAATGACAACAAGAAGACCGGTTATAGCAGCTACGGAAACGATAACGTAGATATGGAATATGTAGATATTGACGGCAGTACCGGCAACGGAAAAGTGACGCGCAATTCGTCAAGTGCTGACCTGGTGTTACCTTCCGGAACGAATACTATTAAACTTGCCAGGCTTTATTGGGGCGGAAGAGTTAAAAATACTGATTTCGATCTCTCGCAAAGTGCCAATCAAACCGTTAAGATCCGCAAAGGCACATCTGCTGTCTATTCAGATGTTGTTGCATTAGGTCTTAACCAAATACCAATTTTAAATGCATCCTATGGCTATACAGAATACCAGGCTTACGCTGATATTACGGATTTTGTAAAAAATAATGGCACAGGAACTTATGAAGTAGGAAATGTTCCTTTAAGTACAGGATCTATCGACAATGGCGGAAATCACGGAGGATGGAGCATCGTAATTGTTTATCAAAATGATTCCGTTTGCTATAACAGTGTAAGACTTTATGATGGTTTCCAGGAAGTGTTTGATGGTGGCAATTCTACCGTCAATACTGTTACATTGACCGGCCTCGATGTGCCTTCAGGAACGATGGCAAGCGGTGATGCAAAAATGGGCGTAGTAGCGTGGGAAGGAGATGCCAATATAATTGGTGATTTTATGAAAATAAACGGGTATACTTTTTCAAATGCAACCAATCCGCCTGATAATCCATGGAACGGAACCATTACCGATAACGGAGTTTATATCACTACAAAAAATCCAAACTTCACCAACCAGATGGGAATTGATATTGATATGTTTAACATAGGCCAGGGATATGGAATTGTTCCTAACGCTAATTCTGTTACGTTGCAATTTGGAACCGAACAGGATCAATATTATCCTGGTGTTTTCACCTTTACAATTAAAATGAAAGATCCCACAGTCTACCTTGACAAGACGGTTTCTGACGCCAACAATAATCATTTGGCAGAAAGCGGAGAGATATTAACTTATACTTTGAGTGGTGGAAATATGGGGCCCGGTAATGCAAATAACGTGGTGGTTGCGGATACTTTACCATCAACTGTCACCTATTTACCCGGCTCTCTAAAAGTGATTAATGCTCCCGGAATTACTGCGGGATTAAAAACAGATAATGCGGGAGATGATATTGCAGAATACGCGGTGAACGGTTCAGTAAAATCAGTGGTTTTCAGATTAGGAACCGGCGCTACGGCCACTACCGGCGGAACTCTCGCACCAAATGATACCTATGTGGTGCAGTTCCAGGTTACCGTTAATAATCCTGGCAATGGTTACCCGGTTCCTTCTATTATGAATATCGCAAGGATCACTTCTACATCAGACGCTGGTATCAATTTCGTGGATGATGGCACAGCGATCATTAACCCCGAAGCAGGTCCGCTTCCCGTTACATTGACAAAATTTACCGCCAGCCTTATTCAGGATAATGATGTTCAAATTGACTGGGCTACTTCCATGGAAATCAATTGCAGCAAGTTTGTTATCCAAAGAAGTTATGATGGAAATACATTCACAGATATACAAACAGTGGCCGGAAATGGAACGACTAACTTATTCCATGCATATACTACGACAGACAATCCCTATACTTTCAATGGAGGCGCAATTTATTATCGCCTGAAACAAATTGATATTGACGGAAAGCAAAATTTTTCCAAAATAATTTCTGTAAAAGTGGCTGGGGCTGCCGCTGAGATTTCAGTTTCGCCTAATCCTTTTAGCGATTATATCAATGTAAAAGCTACCTGGGATCAATCTGAAGCTATCTCTGCAAAGATTTTTAGCGTACAGGGAAAAGAAGTTTATTCAAAAGAAATGCAGGTTTCCAAAGGCATTAATATTTTAAAGATTTCCGGTTTATCTAATCTTTCTTCCGGTAATTATTATTTACAATTAATCTCTCCAACTCAAAAAATAGTAGAAAAAATTACGAAGTAATTAAAACATGATCCCTTACTTACAAAGCCATCTTTACGGGTGGCTTTTTTT
>JBDTJV010000146.1:0-4949 GCA_039935675.1 Ginsengibacter sp.
TTCCGGTAGTGATTATTTTTGCATTATCAGCCGGGGAACATTTAACCAGCGCATGGTTGGGTTTGGTAATGGTTATTTTGGTTATTATTTCCATTATCTGGCTCGCTAAAACGTTGAAGGAAAAAGGGAAAATTTATCGTTTTATTGTAAAGAAAATCCCTTCTTCCGGCGCATTCATTGATGAGCTTTTTGCCGCCAATGTGAATGGAAAAAAATATTCCGGTACTATTTTATTTTCCTCCGCCATCGAATTCACCGGGATGTTTCATATCCTCATTGCCATGATTGCCCTTGGATTGCCGGCCTCGTTCAGCGTAGCAGCCATTGCTTACATCGTTTCGGTTCTACTGATGATTACTTCCCCGTTTTTGCGCGGCCTTGGTGCTGTAGAAATTTCTTTGGTTTATATTTTGGAAATGTATGGATATTCTACCGTGCAGGCATTGTCTGTTACCGTTTTATACCGGGTATTTGAATTTTGGTTGCCAATGGTTTTCGGTTTGTTGGCTTTTGCCTGGCGTGGGAGACAATTATTTATACGCATTTTTCCTGCATTGTTGATTTTTACTCTTGGACTGATCAATATTGTTTCTGTGGTAACACCACCATTACGGCCAAGATTAAAATTAATCCGCCAATTTCTTCCTTTGGAAGCCATCAGTGCTTCAAACGTTTTGGTTTTATTTATTGGCCTCGCTTTGCTTATCACTTCTGCTTTTATGTTCAAAGGGTTAAAAAACGCGTGGCGGCTGGCCCTTTTGCTTTCTATCTTATCGTTGGTTGGAAATCTAACCAAGGCACTCGATTATGAAGAAGCTAGTTTTGCAGCATTAATTATTGTGTTACTTTTCCTCAGCCGCAATCAATATAGGATAAAGAGCAGCACCCGATGGATCCGGCTTGGGTTGTTATCTGTTGCCGCCATTTTTGCCGGAGTGCTCATTTTTGGATACGTCAGCTTTTACTTTATATCAGTAAAGCACTTTGGAATTGATTTTACCTGGAGGCAGTCGCTCAATTTTACCATGCAAATTTTTTTATTGGGTGGGGAAAATTCTTTACAGCCTCAAACACCTTTTGCCCACCAGTTTATCTGGCTGATCAAAAGCCTTGGTTTTATAAGTTGGGGCTTCCTGTTATTCACTTTGATCAAGCCTTTTTTAAGTGTAGAAAAGCCAAATGAATTCGGAATGGAAAAGGCAAAGTTTTTGCTGGCTGAATATGGAAAATCTTCCATAGATTATTTTAAAATTTATAAGGATAAACTTTTATTTTTTTCTGAAGTCCATGAAGCGTTTGTTTCTTACAGAATTGCCAATGGATTTGCGATAGTATTGGAAGAACCTGTTTGTGCAGAAGAAAATAAAATGGAAGTGTTGGAAGAATTTAATAAACAGTGCAGAAAAATGGGACTGAAAACCGCTTTTTATCGCGTGGATGAAAATAGTATGGTATGGTTTAACCAACTGAGAAAACAAAAGATTTTCATTGGCCAGGAAGCGATCCTGGACGTGAAAAAATTTACATTAGAAGGTCGCGATAAAAAATCATTGCGAAATGGATTGAACGCACTGACAAAAAAAGGATTTACTCCGGCAATTCATAAAGCGCCTTTGACCAGCGACCTGGTAACATCCCTGAAGGAAATATCGGATGAATGGCTCGCATCTTATGATAAGGAAGAGCAGGTTTTTTCACAGGGAATGTTTGACCTTACAGAAATTTCATTGCAGCATGTCGTTACCATTTCAAATTCTGAAAATCAGATCGTCGCTTTCCTGAATATTATACCTGATTATTCTCCGCAGGAGTGTACTTATGATCTTATACGTAAAAGAAGGGATGCTCCGGGAGGTTGCATGGACGCGCTTATCATTAAGCTGATCGAGTATGCCAAAGAAAATAATTATGATTTTATCAACCTGGGACTGGTTCCTATGACTGGTAATTCTGAACCCCAAAATCCGGCAGAACAGATCATAAAATACGCTGGTGGTAAATTCAAGCGTTTCCGGCATTTTCAGGGGCTTCGCGATTTTAAAGAAAAATACGCCAGCATCTGGGAAAATAAATACCTGGTATATGAAAATGATTACGATCTCATACAGTTACCGTCGGCACTAAATAAAGTAATGCAACCTTAAATATTTATATGAATAAACATTTTAAATTCGGAGCCTTTTTCGTTACATCCTTACTATTTCTTCCTTTTAATCTTCCTAACAATCTTCCCATCCAGGAATGGTCATCACCTTCTCAAAATAAACCTTTGATCTTCTATCTTACCGGTGACGGAGGAATGAATTCATTTTCGACAGGCCTTTGTGAAAGCCTGCATAAACAAGGTTTCGATGTATCCGCGCTCAATTCAAAGAGCTATTTTTGGGATAAAAAAACACCTGGCCAAACCGCTGCTGATATCAGCAAATACCTTACTGAAAAATTGAATGGGAGGAAAAATCAACAGATCGTCCTAATCGGCTATTCTTTTGGTGCAGACGTTTTACCTTTTGTGATCAATCGCCTTCCTGCAGCTTTAAACCAAAAAGTAGTGGTTTCATTTATAATGGCTTCTTCCGGTAACACAGATTTTGAAATCCATTGGGCCGATATACTTGGACGAGGTAGTAAAAGAAGTATGGATGTTGTTTCTGAGATCAATAAAATTAACGGCGATAAAATTGTTATCGTGAACGGAAGTGATGAAAAAGAATTGAATCTTTCTAAAATTACTTTAAAGAAATATACGCATGAAGTGATCCCCGGCGGCCATCATTTTGAAGGAAACATCAATGAAATAGTAAAAGTAATTTTGACTGATATTGATTAGACTTTCCCGAAAGATTACTAAAATATCCAGGTTGGCAAATTAGAAATCGGTATTAATTGTTCGTTTACTATTGGAAAAATTTTTACTTCCAAAAAGTTGTTTCTTGTTTACTTTACTGATTGATCCATTTTACTTTTTGATCAATAGGATCGCGCTGCGATAGAGGGTTTGAAAGATTTGCAGGATATCCGATGAAAAAAAATCCGATTAATTTATCCTGCGATTCTAAATCAAACTCAGGTTTGGCTTCCTGCATAAAACCCAGGGATCCTGTAGATAAATATCCTCCCAATCCATAAGCCGTTAATGATAAATAAATATTTTCAATGGCACATCCAATGGCAATGACTTCTTCTTCTTCTGGAATCTGAATGGCAACGCTTCTTTTCATTCCGACAGCGATAACATGAGAAGACATCAGGGGATATTCCGTTAAGTTTTTAAGTTTCTTTTCTTTAAAGTTTGAACCGGCATATTTTTTATAATTTTCTGTCTGAAGCAATGAAAAAGTTTTTAAACCTTCTCCGGAAAAAACAGTAAAGCGCCATGGCTGAGTAAGCTTGTGGGTTGGTGCCCGATTGGCATTGTCCAGCACTTGCCAAATCATTTCATCAGGAACGATTTTGTTTTTTTCAAATTGGTAAGGGTATACACTTCTTCGTTTCTGCACGATCTCGTTAAAGTCTTTTATATTATAATTGTTCTCCATGGTTTTTTATTTTTCAGAATGCGGCAAATGTACGACACGCCTATAACTTCTTTTTATCATGATTGATTTCCGGGTGGTCAAAGAAATATTTTAAGGAATATTTTAAAGGAGGAACCTTCTTAAAATAGATACGGTTGCCTTAACTTTAAAAAGTTCTGTATAATTTAGACACTGCAAAAAATAGGCTGTCGGAGAAAATAATGACCATCTTTTTGCGATTAAAAAAAATAGTACCTATCGAATGGAGGAGAATAAAATATTTCACCTGGGCCTTTGTCTTGCCGGCTCGGTTTCAGCAGGTTCGTATACGGCCGGAGTATTAGATTATTTGTTTGATGCTTTGAAAGTTTGGGAAGAAAGAAAAGGGCAAAACTTACCGGATACACCAACTCATGATGTTTGTATTTCAGTTATAGGAGGGGCTTCCGGAGGGGGAATGACAGGAATTATCGCTTCTTCAATTTTACAAAACGAAACAATTCCGGTAAAATTTCCAACCAACTTAAAGGAAATTTTAGCAGATCAACCTCAAAATAAATTATACCATGCCTGGGTAGATATGCTCGGTGAAGATATGTTTTCTATGATGCTGGGTACGGGTGACATTGACAAAAATAATGAGATTACTTCATTGCTTAACTCAGACTTTATCGACCAACTTGCCAATGAACTTTTACGGAAAAGAGAGAATATTAATAAAAACTTTCCTGGATATATTTATAGTCCTTTAAAAGTATTTGTAACCCTTACGAATCTCTCAGGGTTTCCTTATGAAATTTCTTACCGGAGCAATACGACGCTCAATAAGTATTATATGGCTATTCATAATGATTACGCGTGCTTTAAAGTAAATACGGATGAGGCTGAAAAGGATGAATGGATGCCGCTGGATTTTGCCACCGGCAAAAATGTAGAAACTGCCCGGCTTGCGGCAATGGCAACAGGAGCCTTTCCCATATTCCTGAAATCTCGGATACTATCCAGGGAAACAAAGGAGGTGAATAAAATCAGGTGGCTAAAATACGTAGATCCTGTTCACGGTAATGAATATGTAACCCAAAATATTGACGGAGGAATTTTAAATAATGAGCCATTTGAAATAGTAAGATTTGTATTGAATGAATTAACCAAACAGCCTGACTCCACCATTTATAATGATCCTGATCTTTTCAAAAGCACTATTCTTTTGATAGATCCGTTTCCAAGCGAAAAACCTGCAGATTTTAAAATCGATACCAGTTTATTGAAATCACTGGCGTACACTATTGATTGCTTGATAGGACAGGGGAGAGCCAAACCGGGAGTTTTAGCCAGTTCCGTTAATCTTGATCTTGCCGGCCAGTTTATGATCGCCCCTTCCAGGAGAGTTCCTGGTTCAGAAGGTAAGGAAGAGCAGGTTCAGGGTGAAAA
>JBDTJV010000147.1:0-11423 GCA_039935675.1 Ginsengibacter sp.
TACATGGCAAAGAACTTTCTTATAATAACCTGGTAGATGTAGATGCTGCCTTGCAATTGATGAAAGAATTTGACAAAAAAGATTCCTCTCTAATCACTTTTGCTGTTATAAAACATACGAATGTTTGTGGTGTTTCACAAAGAGAAAATGTTTCAGATGCTTTTGCAGCCGCTTTGGCCGGAGATCCTGAAAGTGCTTTTGGTGGAGTATTGATTTCTAATTCTTCAATTGATAAAAAAACGGCTGAGTATTTGAAAGATTTGTTTTTTGAAGTTTTAATTGCTCCCGGATTTGATGAAGATGCACTTCCAATCTTACAATTAAAAAAGAATAGAATTATTTTAAAAATAAAAGAATTTCCACAGGAAAAACAACAAACAAAAACATTGCTTAATGGTTTGTTGATCCAGGAAAATGATGAAGGAAATTTTACAGAGTGGAAAGAAACTGGTGGAAGAAATGCTACTGACGAAGAGAAAGAAGATTTGATTTTTGCCAATATTGTTTGCAAACATTTAAAGAGTAATGCCATAGCCATTATTAAAAACAAACAACTTCTTGGAAAAGGCGCCGGTCAAACTTCAAGAGTAGATGCGCTTCGCCATGCAATAGAAAAAGCCAATCAGTTTGAATTTGATTTGCAAAATGCCGTGATTTCAAGTGATGCTTTTTTCCCTTTTGATGATTGTGTGAAAATTGCGCATAATGCCGGTATTACTGCCTTTATACAGCCTGGTGGTTCTATCAGGGATAAAGATTCAATTGAATATTGCAAAGAAAATAACCTCGTAATGGTTATTACCGGGTTAAGGCATTTTAAGCATTAATAAATTTCGCAGAGAAATTATTTTTCAATGAAGTGAAAAACAGAATCCGTATTATTTCTTTGTTTACTGCGAATGCGTTATTTTTTACAATACTTCTTTATGAGGATTCATTTTCATCCTTAATGTTTTCATCTTTTTTCTTAATATCGCCTAGAAGCTTTTCCATCTTGAAAACATAATCTAATGTATCATCCAAATAAAAAGTAAACTGCGGGATGCTGCGCAATTGATGTCGCATTCTTCTTCCCAAATCTCCACGAATCTCGCTGCTCAGATCTTTAAACTTTTGAAGAACTGCTTCCGGATCTTTCACCTGGAAAAGGCTTAAATAGATTCTCGCTTCAAAAAGATCAGGTGTTATTTTTACAGATGAAATCGAAACCATTCCTCCTTCCATCATCGTGAGTCCTTTTTTTAAAAATATTTCATTCAATTCTTTAGATATCTCTGCTGCAACCTGTTTTTGTCTTTTTCCTTCTGTCATTTTATATAAGTATGATTCTTTGTAAAATTAGTTACTTTGCCGCTATTACACTTATAATAAGCATTCAAATAAATAAATGAAGAGTTTAAGGACGATTTTTCGATATGTAATAAAATACCCGAAATTAATATGGGCGTATTTTGGGTTTAATATTCTTTCTAATTTATTTTCGGTGGTTTCGCTGGGTTTATTAGGTCCTTTTTTATGGCTTATTTTCGAAAATAAAGATACAGGAAACGCCGTTGCTAAAAGCACCGGCTTTTTTTCACGGTTTAATATTAGCAACCAGGTCAAAATATGGTTGTATAACGTCGTTCAATCGCCTGGAGGTAAAATTAAAGCGCTGGGAATTATTTGCATTTTAATTTTGATATTCATTATTTTAAAAAATGTTTTTTTATACCTGTCCATTTATATTTTAACGCCTCTACGCAATTTGGTAGTGAATGATATGCGTACTAATATGTTTAAAAAAATATTGGTGTTGCCGGTAGGGTATTTTAATGATCAGAAAAAGGGCGACATCATGAGCAGGCTCACCAATGACCTTAGCGATGTGGAAAGCTCTTCTATAAATCTACTGGAGTCTCTTTTTAGGGAACCGGTGACCATCCTGGTATTTCTTATTGCCATGATTATTTTAAGTCCGCAGCTTACCTTTTTTTTGATACTGTTTTTACCGGTAGCCGGATTAGTAATTGGGTTAGTAGGCCGTACTTTAAAAAAACAAAGTAAGATGGTTCAGGAGAAATTAGGTGCCATTCTTTCTACAATTGAAGAAACGATAAGTGGAATAAGAGTGATTAAAGCTTTTAATGCCGAGAAAAAACAATTCAAAAAATTTGACGATCAAAATGAAGAACTGCTTATTATAAAAAATAAAGCCCTCCGTAAGCGGGATCTTGCTTCGCCGGTTAGTGAAGTATTGGGTGTTTTGGCTATAGTATGTGTGCTTTGGTATGGCGGCCGATTGGTGTTAAATAATTCATTTCTTTCCCCTGATAATTTTCTTTCTTATATTTTAATTTTTTCGCAAATAATTCAGCCTTTAAAAAACTTATCATCTGCATCATCCAACATAAAGAAAGGCGCTGCAAGTGTTGAACGAATTGAGCATTTAATTAATGAAGATGTTTCCATAAAAGAGATAGCCAAACCTGTAATATTAGAATCCTTTAATGACTCAATAGAATTTAAAAATGTTTCATTTTCTTACCAGGATAAAATAATTCTTGATGATATTAATTTAAAAATAGAAAAAGGAAAAACCATTGCGCTCGTTGGTTCTTCAGGTGCCGGGAAAAGTACACTTGTTGACCTGGTACCACGCTTTCACGATGCGGTGATTGGGGAATTGCTGATAGATGGTATCAGTATCAAAAATTATTCACTCGAATCGTTGCGAAGCCAAATGGGCATCGTAACCCAGGAACCTATTTTATTTAATGATACGATTGCCAATAATATTTCGCTCGGAATGGATAACGCTACAGAAGATCAAATCATTAATGCAGCTAAAATTGCCAATGCACATAGCTTTATTTTGCAAAAGGAAGATGGATATAATACATCAATTGGCGAGCGGGGAAATAAATTGAGTGGTGGTGAAAAACAGCGCGTTACCATTGCAAGGGCGGTGCTTAAAAATCCACCTGTTTTACTTCTGGATGAAGCCACCTCCTCGCTTGATACGGAAAGTGAAAAATTAGTTCAGGATGCTATTAATAACCTAATGAATAACAGAACGAGTATTGTCATTGCGCATCGGCTAAGTACAATCCGCCACGCAGATGAAATCATCGTTTTGCAAAAAGGAAAAATTACAGAGCGCGGAACGCATATGTCATTAATGGAGCTCGATGGATTTTACAGAAAACTGGTTTCGATGCAGGAAGTGAAATAGTTTGATTGCAGTAAACGAACAATAAACCGGGATTTTTATTTTACTTTTTTTGTATTATTTTTCAAAATATTCAGATAAATAGCTCAACAGAAATCCTGTCTGCTATTAATTTTCCCGAGTCCGTTAAAATTATTTTTTCATTTATCCTTTCATAATTTGATGGATCAATTTTTAATTTCAGAATTTCGTTTACCCGGTTTTTTTGTTGCAAGGAAAACCAGGATTCGATATAATTTAAATCAAGCCCTTCAATAGTTCTCAGAGAAGTCATTACATATTCATTTATCTTCTGTGATTTCGTTAAAATTTCTTCTTCGGATGGAAGAATATTTTGTTGTATAGACTTAATATATTCGCTATTATTTGCCACGTTCCATGTTCTTTTTTCACCGTTAAAAGAATGCGCGGAAGGTCCAAATCCAATATAACTTTTGCCCTGCCAGTAGCTGCTATTGTGCCTGCTCCGAAAACCTGGTTTTGCAAAATTGGAAATTTCATAATTTTCATATCCGGCTTTTTTCAGCATTTTCATTTCTATTAAAAACTGGTTGGCCTGCAGATCACCGTTTACATTTTCTTTTTTATGCAGGTTGATCATTTTTTGTAAAGGAGTTTTCGGTTCCACTGTCAAAGCATAGGAGGAAATGTGTGGTACATTTAATTCAATCACTTTTTGTAGGTTACTTTTCCATTCTTCGTCGCTTAAACCGGGAGTTCCAAAGATCAAATCGACAGAAAAATTATCGAATCCTGCTTCCCGGGCCATTTCTATGGAACTTAACGCCTGGTTTGCATTATGTGCTCTGTTCATCCATTGCAGATCTCGTTCGGCAAATGATTGAATGCCAATACTTAACCTGTTAATTCCCAGCTTTTTCCAGGATGCAAGGTTTTCCTCGCTTATGTCATCAGGATTGGCTTCCATTGTAATTTCTGCATCTTTTGCCAGGTCATAATTTTCTTTTATTGCAGAAAAGAGAAATTCAATGTCATTTGAAGAAAGTAAACTGGGCGTGCCTCCTCCAAAATAAACGGTTTCAATTTGCTCTCTTTCTTTCGTTGAAAATGTGCTTTTCATTTCTATTTCCCTTCGGATAGATTCCAGCATTTCTTTCTTAAAATGAAGAGAGGTTGAGAAATGAAAATTGCAATAATAGCAGGCTTGTTTACAAAAGGGAATATGAATATAGATACCAGCCAAAGATTTAAAATTTATTTTTTGACGCTCGAAAAACACCTGTTTGAAAATTTCAATTTAGATTTGAAAAAACAATGAAACCAGCGTCCCTAAAATATTTGAGCATTTTTTCAACGCTCTTTTTTTTAATGATGTTTCTATTCAGTACGAAATGTTTTTGTCAAAAAAAATATACCGTTTCTTATACATTTTCGAACAAAGATACTTCCAATATTTTTCACACTTCAGACTTAAAAACCGATTTTGATTCGAAAGAAAATGCCCACAAATACATAAAGGAGTTACCTCAAACGCTTTTTAACAAAGGTTTTGCCGCCGCATCAGTTGATTCAGTTTTTTCAGATTCTACTCACTCTCATGTTGCTATTTATTTGGGAAACCGTTATCAGTGGGCCGATATCTCTACAGATAGTATAGATGAAAATGTATTGAGCAGCAGTGGCTGGAATAAAAATTCATTTACAAATAAAGACCTGCATTTTCAACAAATCAAAGTTTCTCAGCAAAAAATATTGGAATATTATCAAAACAATGGCTACCCATTTGCACAGGTAGGCTTGCGAAACATTGAAATAAAAAACAATAAAATAAAGGGAGAATTATATGCTGAAAAAGGACCTCTGTATCACATAGACAGCATCCGTGTTTTTGGAAAAGTAAAAATTAAAAATACGTTTCTGCAGCATTATTTGGGTATAGCAAAAGGAAGCCTTTATAATAATGAGAAGCTTCAGCAGGTAAATAAACTCATCCAGGAACTTCCTTTTGTGCAAGAACAGCAAAACTGGGACCTGACCATGTTGGGAAGTGGTGCTTCACTTAATTTATACCTGGCGCCAAAACCTAACAGTGAAGTAAACGTGCTCGTAGGCTTCGCTCCGGCGAATACCATCACTGGCAAAGCACAGATCACTGCCGACGTTCATCTCAATCTGAAAAACAGTTTCGGAAACGGAGAAAATATTTTATTAAACTGGCAACAATTACAGGCACAATCACCAAGACTGAATTTGGCTTATTCTGTGCCGTATATTTTTAAGTCAAACATTGGTATTGATCTTTCATTTGATCTTTTAAAGAACGATTCTTCTTACCTGCAGCTAACTGAAATAATCGGACTTCAATATGTTCTTTCGCCCAATAAGACCTTTAAATTATTTTATGAAAATGATCAGAATTTTTTGTTGGGCGGAGGAATAGACACCCCACAGATAATTTTAACCAAACAATTGCCGCCAAATATTGATGTCAGCTCTTCCAATATCGGGATAGGATATCATTTTACAAATACCAATTATTTCTATAATCCCAGGAAAGGAAACGAACTCGATATCACTGCCACAGCAGGAATTAAAAAAACAACCAGGAATAGCGATATAATTAATCTTAAAGATCCGGATGATCCAGGGTTTGATTTTAATAAATTATACGATTCCATTAAGCCGAAAACCTACGAGTTGAAGATCGTAGCTTCTGCCGGTCACTATTTTCCTACTGGCAAAAGCAGTACAATTAAAACTGCCCTACATACGGCGATCATTGAAAGTCCTCAAAATTTTAAAAATGAATTATTCAGAATAGGAGGATTCCAGCTTTTAAGAGGTTTTGATGAGGAGAGTATTTACGCGAGCAAATATGCCGTTTTTACCGTGGAATACCGATATCTCGTGGGAACTAATTCCTATTTTTTCGGATTTTCGGATGCAGGCCTTACCCAGACAAAATTTAATCAAACTGATTATTCTAATTCTTTTTTAAGCGGTGGCGCGGGCTTACAATTTCAAACTAAATTTGGGCTTTTGAATTTAAGCTATGCTTTGGGCAAAAGGAATGACCTGAAATTTGATCTTAGAAATTCTTCGAGGATACATTTTGGATATATCAACTATTTTTGACGAAATGAAAAAAGAATTTCTTTTATTTTTATTGATCCTATTGGTATTTCACTTTCCCTCTTTTGCCCAAAATGTAAAAGATAGTTCACCGGCGGAAAACGACACTGCGATTATTCAAAAGAAAAAAATAATTGCCCACCCGAAAAAAACAATTGATACAGTAAACAAAGAAATAAACAGGATTCCTGTTTTGACGGATACTTTTCTTAAAAAGCAGCCAGTAAAAAGTGTAAAATCTCCAATTGCACAAAACGCAATTACAGATACATCCCGACATAAAGACACGGCAATCTTAACGCAACAGTTGCCGATATCGCAGATTCATGATATTTCTTTTTCCAGGATTCTTGCTCAAAATAAATTTTTAAATTTAAAAGAAACTCCCGTATTTGTTGTAGAAGAGCCACGCAACGTTTCGGGGAAGGAATTTTTATTTTATAGTCTTTGTGTGGTCTTGCTGATACTTGGTATTTTCAAAACAGTATTCCGCGGATATTTTAAAAATTTATTCCGGGTTTATTTTAATACTTCGTTGAGGCAAACGCAGTTATCGGACCAGCTCGAACAGGCAAAATTACCTTCGTTCATTCTAAACATATTTTTTGCCATCACCGCTGGCATTTACATCTGGCTTTTATTTCATTATTATCATCCTCCCCGACTGGTAAGTTCCAAACTATTATTGCCAGTTTGTATTTTAAGTGTGGCAGCTCTTTATTTTGTTAAGTTTTGCCTGTTGAAATTCATGGGCTGGGTTTCTGAATTACAACAAACCACCAACAAATATATTTTTGCCATTTTCCTCGTGAACAAAATCACCGGCATCATCCTGGTTCCCGTCATCATTTTGCTGTCATTTTCTAATCCATCATGGCGAACCGTGATTACCAATGGTTCGTTTATCGTTATTGGGCTGTTTTTTCTCTCCAGGTATTTTAAAAGCTATGGAGCGTTGGATAAAAAAGTACGAATCAATCCTTTCCATTTCATAATTTATATAGCCGCGGCTGAAATAATTCCTTTGTTGTTGATTTATAAGGTCGCCGTGGATTATTTTATTTGATAAATTTTAAGTAAATCGTTCATTTGAGTGTAAAATCTACACAAAAAATTGTAATTTTGCATTATACTGCATTAATTCTAAAATGGATATAAAAATCGAATCACCGGAGCCCAAAACGATTAGGGAAATTCATAATATTCTGATTACGCAGCCTAAACCAGAAAGCGAGAAATCACCCTATTTCGAGATGGCGAAAAAATTCAACGTTCATTTGCGCTTTGCTCCATTGATCAGTGTAGAAGGTATTCCTTCTAAAGAATTCAGGAAACAAAAAATTGATATCCCTTCTTATAGCGCAGTCATTTTCAACAGCAGAAATGCGATAGATCATTTTTTCAGAACCTGCGAGGAAATGAGAATAACCATTTCACCCGAGGTGAAATATTTTTGTATCACAGAATCTGTTGCTCTCTACCTTCAAAAATTTATTTTATACAGGAAAAGAAAAGTTTTTTATAGTGCCGATGGTACTGCAAAGAATCTTTTCGAGGTGATGGATAAATACAAGAGCCAGGAAAAGTTTCTATACCCATGTTCTCATTCATTCGACAGTGAGATTACCAACTGGCTGAATTCTAATAAATGTGTTTACGCCATCCCCGTACTTTATGAAATTATCTCCAATAATGTAAAAGACATTCTTGAAAAAGATAACTATGAGATCATTTGTTTCTTTACGCCGCTTGGTGTAAAAAGTTTTACTGAAAACTATCCTCATTTCAAACAAAACGGGACCATGATCGGTTCTTTTGGCGATAATACCAGGAAAGCAGTGATCAATTACGGCTTTCATCCGGATATACTTGCTCCTACTCCTCAAACACCCAGCATGGTGGCTGCGCTTGAAGGTTTTCTTTCAGGATTAAAGAAGAAATAAATACATTTTTATCAAATGACCATACTATCGATATCAAAAAAAGCGTTTTGGGATATCGATTTTCCAAAATTAGATTATGAAAAGGATTCGCTTTTTATAATGCAAAAAGTTTTTAATTATGGCAGCTGGAAGGACCAGGTAGAAATTATGCGATACTATGGCCTACCGCGTATTAGTAAGGAAATTATCAATGCCCGTTATCTTCGCAACACTGTATTAAGTTTTCTTTGCGCTATTTTACATTTACAGAAAACGGATTTTGCATGTTACAGAAAAAAGCAGTTGAACCCGCTACCCTGGAGTTATTAAGAAAAATCTCCTCTCTCCATTTAATAAACGATTTTGCTCTGGGCGGTGGCACAAATCTCGCCTTGAGATTAGGGCATCGTGTTTCAATAGACCTGGATTTCTTTACAAATTCAGAATTTACAAATTCGATCGTTTTTCAAACCATCACCCGTGAATTTCCCGATGCTGAATTATTGTTTGAGCAAAACCAGACAATGATGTTTGATATCAATGGTATTAAAGTTGATTTTGTTTTATATCCATTTAAATGGCTTAAGCCTTTTGAATTGATTGAAAAAGCAAGATTGATTAGTGTTTCAGACATTATACCAATGAAACTTCAGGCAATAAGCAATCGTTTTTCAAAAAAAGATTTTTGGGATATTGCTTTTTTATTAAAAGATTTTCCTTTGCAAAAAATGATGGAAATATTTACTGCGAAGTTTCCACAGATAGATCCTGGGTTTATCATTCACAGTCTCGTGTCATTTGATGAAGCGGAAAAGGATCCGGATCCTATTTGTATTTTGACCAAAACATGGGCTGAAATAAAGAGTCTACTGGAAGAAACTGTGATTGATTACACGAATGGAATGATATAGAGATTTCTAAAATCCACTTATTCATAAGCGAAGTAGCCCTCTTAGGGGAAGGCTTTTAATCATCTTATTTGGAAAAACAGTCTAAATTATTTCTTAATCAGTTCTCCGAAATAATGAACGGTACGAACCAATTGAGATACATAACTCATTTCATTATCATACCAGCTAACGGTTTTTACCAATTGATTATCACCAACAGTTAAAACTTTTGTCTGGGTAGAATCGAATAAAGAACCAAAATGAATCCCGATAATGTCTGAACTTACAATTTCATCTTCGTTATAGCCGAAACTTTCATTGGAAGCAGCTTTCATCGCAGCATTTACTTCATCAACCGTAACTTTCTTACCAAGAATAGTGGTCAATTCGGTAAGAGAACCTGTAATTACAGGAACTCTTTGTGCAACGCCATCCAGCTTTCCATTTAATTCTGGTAATACAAGGCCGATTGCTTTTGCGGCTCCTGTACTGTTCGGAACAATATTGGCTGCTGCAGCTCTTGCTCTTCTAAGATCTCCTTTTGGATGTGGAGCGTCGAGCGTATTTTGATCGTTTGTGTAAGCGTGAATGGTAGTCATAAACCCTGTTTGGATTCCAAATGAATCGTTCAATACTTTTGCCATTGGTGCGAGGCAATTGGTAGTGCAGGATGCGCAGGAAATGATTGTTTCGCTTCCGTCGAGAATTTCATGATTTACATTAAAAACAACTGTTTTTACACCACCGGTTGCGGGAGCTGATATTACCACTCTTTTTGCTCCTGCGGTAATATGTGCTTCTGCTTTTGTTTTATCTGCAAAAAAACCGGTGCTTTCAATAACAACATCCACATCATGCGATCCCCATGGAATTTGAGTAGGATCTTTTTGCGCATAGATCTGTATTTCTTCACCGTTTACAATTATAGAATTATCGGTGGATTTAACCTCAGTTTCAAATCTTCCCTGTGCACTATCATACTTTAATAAATGTGCTAATTGTTTAGGACTGGTCAAATCATTGATCGCAACCACGTCTATCCCCTCCATATTGTAGATCTGTCTGAAAACCAAACGTCCAATTCTGCCGAAACCATTAATGGCAACTTTTACTGTGCTCATAATCTTTTTGTTTTATTTTAAAATTAAGGTTGCAAAATTAAGCATTTGTGAAAGAAAATTAATAGATTAAAAATTATCATTTTTTGATAGGTTTTTATCCGAAAAAATTATCCTGTTTTTTTATTTGAATTTAATTTTTCCGTAGTCTTCTAATTCTTTTAATTTTTTTAAAGAGTAAAAAAAGAAAGTTTGATAGAAGTCCTTAGTCTTTTAATTCGGAATAAACTATTTTAATTCGGAAGTTTACTATAAAAAAAATTAATTCAAGATATCAGCTATAATGAAACCTGCAGGAATGAATTATTAATTGGTGATCCGTATATTTATAAATAAGCCTGTGTTCCTCGGTAATTCGCTTGCTCCAAAAACCCTTAAAATCGCCTTTTAAAGGTTCGAGCTTACCAATGCCTTCAAAAGGATTTCTTTGTATTTCTTCAATAATTCGCAAAATCCTTAAAGCGGTTTTTCTGTCACTTTCAATCCAAAACTTAAGTTGCTCTAAAGCAGTAGGTGAAAAACTAATCATTCTTCGTGACCATTTTTTCAAGTTCTTCCGAAGATTTCCCAGTTGTGTTACCACTGTTTATTTCTTCCAAAGCTTTGTACATCATTTTTTTATTTGCAGGCGTACTTAGTAAATATTCTGTTTCTTCTATGCTATTATAATCTTTTAAGGATATTACTACAACACTTTTGCCATTTGCATTTACAATTAAAGTATCGTTATTAGCCGCAACACTATCAATATAATGTTTTAAATTTTTTCTAAACTCAGATACATTAGCCACTAACATAGTACAAAATTTTGTACAAAGATAAACCTAAAACATATGATATTGAGGAAATAAAATGAAAGTTTTCAAATGTATTTCAGCTATTTTTTCCACTTACATATTTATTCCCCCTTAAATAAAACCGGTAAGGCAACAATGCATCTGCACCTGCACTTTCTACACCGATTCTTTTGCTAACGCCAATTTGTTCATCCGGAATTTTTCCTTCATTATCCAACAGATAAATTTCTTCGTTCAAAAGATATAAGCCCGAATGATGTTTATAAACTCCGAGGGATTTCCCTGCATTTCCCGGTCCGCGGGTAATCGTTTTATCTGATATTTTTTTACCGGTTCTTTCCATCATTATTTCAATGCCCTCTACCGGTTCTACTGCGCGAATTAAAACCGCA
>JBDTJV010000148.1:0-4966 GCA_039935675.1 Ginsengibacter sp.
CCTTTTTCAAGATATTCCCATTCAAAAATATCGCCCCTTTCTGCTGATAATTCATAGTAAAGAGGTTTAGGATCATGATCGTTATGCAGGATAAGACTTTCGCCGGAAATTAATTCATCAAATCTTACAAAAATGGTTGGATGTTTTAATTTGGGTTCCAGCAGCGTTACGTTCAGAATATTTTCAGGTTCTAAAGAAGTTTCCATGTTTTTTGACTTTTTATTAATTAAATGAACGCAAAGATAGGGGAAATCGAATAATAAAAGTATTAAAGTACTTTTATTATATAAGCGGTAAAAAAAGAAATTGAAATAAGATTTTTTTGGAGAAAAAACCTTTGAAAAGAGGTTATAAATTAACTCTAAAAAAAATGGTTAATCGAACGCGAAACAATGGGTAAACTCTATGTTTTAATTGGTTTAGCGTGTTGGTCTATCAGAAATACAAATACTTCTTTAGGTCCGTGAACCCCTACGACTAAAGTTTTTTCTATATCTGCTGTACGGCTTGGTCCTGCGGCAAAAGTTATGAAGGAAGGAAAATTAGTTCCGGATTTGGTTTTAAAATTCTTTAAGGCATCACGGGTATCAAAAACCAATTGGTCAATATACGCAATGCAAATATGAACAGGCGCATAAGCGCTGACGGTGCGGCCACTTTCCTGCGTGCTGCTCATTACAATCGCACCGGTTCTGGCAATCAAATAATCGCATGAGGTAATGGCAGCATCACACGTTGACAAAGAAGACTGGTTTATTGCAGGGAACTCGCTTGAAGGAAACAGGTTGGATAATTGTTTTTCAACGCAATAAACGTTACTCCATTTATTATTGGTAATAAGCTTTTTTACCTGGTTCTGTGCATCTGTTTCATTGATACAAAAAGCAAATTTTCCTAAAAGGGCTGTAAACTCTTTGGCAAATAAGATTTCCAAATCTTCTGACAGGGGATGAAAAACCGAGCTGCTCCCTTCACTTTTAGGAAAAGGCAAAGGCACTGGATTACTCAGTGCCTCTCTTATTTTTTTTAAAATTTTTTCTTTTGAAGAAGAAACTTTCATTTTACATTAATTGATCGAATTATCATTAACCTCTACGTGAATCGGAGAATCAATGACCGCCTCTTTAGGATTATCTACAAAATCCAAAGCTTTCTTTTCCTCGTAAGGCCTTTTTCCAACAAGGGCTTCAACATCACTCTTAAAAAGAACCTCTCTTTTTAACAATGCCTGCGCAATGATTTCAACCTCGTTCTTTCTTTCTGTCAGTAAAGCTTTTGTTCTTTCAAAAGCCACTACAACCATTTTGCGAACTTCTTCATCTATCATTTTACCAGTTTCTTCGCTGAATGGTTTTTGAAAAGAATTTTCCTGTGTTGGATCATAATAGCTCACATTTCCGATCTTATCATTCATGCCGTATACAGTTACCATGGAATAAGCCATCTTAGTTACCTGTTGCAAATCATTGCTGGCGCCGGTAGATATCTTGCCAAAGAAAATCGTTTCTGCGGCCCTGCCGCCCAGCGTCATACACATCTGGTCGAGCAATTGCTCAGTGTTATATAGATATTGCTCTCTGGGAGTATACTGCGCATAACCCAATGCTGCAGTTCCGCGCGGTACAATAGTTACTTTTAATAAAGGATATGCATGCTCTAAAAACCAACCACAAACGGCATGACCTGCTTCGTGATAAGCTATAATCTCTTTTTCTTCGGGTAAAATGATCTTATTTTTCTTCTCAAGTCCACCGATCACTCGGTCAATCGCATCCTGGAAATCGTTCATATCTACTGCCTCTTTTCCATTTCTCGCAGCTATTAAGGCTGCCTCATTACATACATTGGCAATATCTGCTCCAGCAAATCCTGGAGTTTGTTCAGCAAGCTTATGAGTGTCTAAAGTTTGAGAAACCTTGATAGGTAGCAAATGCACTTTAAAAATCGCCTCGCGGCCAACAAGGTCGGGGCGATCGATTGTAATTTGACGGTCAAATCTTCCCGGGCGCAATAAGGCACTATCCAAAACATCCGGGCGGTTGGTAGCAGCCAAAATGATAATTCCCAAATCTGTACCAAAACCATCCATTTCAACGAGCAACTGATTCAAAGTGTTCTCTCTTTCATCATTGCTCATCATCATATTTTTGCCGCGGGCACGTCCTATCGCATCTATTTCATCAATGAAAATAATACATGGAGCTTTTTCTCTTGCCTGTTTGAATAAATCGCGAACGCGACTTGCACCAACTCCTACAAACATTTCAACAAAGTCACTTCCGCTAAGACTAAAGAAAGGGACCTGCGCTTCACCTGCTACTGCTTTTGCCAAAAGAGTTTTACCTGTTCCCGGAGGACCAATTAAAAGAGCACCTTTTGGAATTTTACCTCCCAGGTTGGTATATTTTTTAGGGTTTTTAAGAAAATCGACAATTTCCATCACTTCAACTTTTGCTTCGTCCAGGCCAGCTACATCGCTGAAATTAATGTTCACCCTGGTACCTTTTTCAAAAAGAGTGGCTTTGGATTTTCCAATATTAAAAATGCCACCCGGGCCGCCGGCACCCGCGCCACCTCCTACTTTTCTCATCATCATGATAAAAACAAGGGCAATCAATAGAATCGGCAAAAGTGTACTAATGATCTGGCCAAATAATTCACCTTCATCACCTGGTTTATCTGGTACCTGTTTTATTTGTGGGTTGTCTTTATAAAACTGGAACAACTGGTTCGCAAAAACTTCATCTTTTATAATGGTAAAATAAGCCTGAGGACCATCTTTTATTTTCTTCACATCATCATAACTTGGTCCAAAAACAGTTTTGAAATACTCTGCATCGCTGTCCAGCTTTTGAGGATCAATAGAAACACGTACTAATTTTTTATTACCTACAGTTTTTATTTCACTCACGTCACCTTTACGGAGCATTGTATAGAAATCAGTATCGTTGATCTGAACTCCGGTCCCAGTGGTAGTGCGGAAAAGATTATATCCGATGATAACCGCAAATATGATTGCATACACCCAATAAATACTAAGCTTTGGCTTTTTCTTAGGATCCTCTTCAGGAGATCCTCCAGGTATCAAATTTTGATTCAGCCTCTTTAATGGTTTTTTTTTCTGTTCTTCAGTTGCCATATTATTTGCTTCTGCAATATTTTGTCCGACTGCTTAACAATCAGTGTTAGTTTGAATATTTATTTTTTATTGAATTGAATGTTCCATAACAGATGCATCGCTCCACATTTCTTCGAGCTTATAAAATTTCCTGGTTTCAGGAAGCATAATGTGGACTACTATATTAACGTAATCAATTAAAATCCATTGTTCTCCTTGCCTTCCTTCATGCATATACGGCGATTCTTCACACTTTTTTTTCACTTCTTCTTCTACGGAATCGGCTATAGCTTTTAGCTGAATAGGGTTATTAGCTTCGCAAATAATGAAAAAATCTGTTACTGCTTCAGGAATTTTTTTTAGGTCGAGGCTGACAATTCTTTCTCCTTTTTTTTCCTCTATTGCATGGATAATGGCTTTAAATAGTTTACTATTTCTTGTTATCCTTGTTACCTTTGATTTTTTTCTTTTTTCAAGTAATGTTAAATTATTCAAATGTGTTCTTTTTACGAGTGCTAATTTTAGCAATCTGCAAAATTAAATCTATTCTACCAGATTGCACCTTTTCAGCTAAATTTTGTAACTAATTTATCAAAAATACTAATTCTCCTTTTAATCAGTTTTTATGACTTTTCCTGTTGAAAATATGGTAATTCTTGATTGCGTAGATAGTACCAACAACTATGCCATGGCACAAATAAAAAATGGCGAGCCGCAGGCAGGAAATCCTGTATTGGCAATGCAACAAACAGGCGGAAAAGGCCGGCGAAATAAAAATTGGAAAAGTAATAAAAGTGAAAACATTCTATTGTCTATACCTGTGAAACTGCATTGGTTTCCGATATCGCAGCAGTTCCAATTAAGTGTTGCAGTTGCACTAGCGTGTTTCGACCTAATCTCCCAAACTCTTTTAGCAAACATTTTCATAAAATGGCCTAACGACATTTTTATAAATGACAAAAAGACAGCAGGCATCCTTATAGAGAATATCCTTAGAGGCAAGATCTGGCAGTGGGCCATTATTGGAATTGGAATGAATATTAACCAGGTAAACTTTGAAGAATTAAATTCAACAGCAACATCGTTCAGAAAGGAAACGGGAGAAAGTTACGAAGTTTTGTTACTTGCAAAAAGACTTTATGTATTGGTTTTAAAGAGAATTATGGATGTGAAAAATGACCATTTTGAAAAAATGCTCAATGAATATAACCAACATTTGTATGGTAAAGGAAAAAAAGTAAAACTGAAAAAACAAGGGATTATATTAGAAACAAAAATCATAGAAGTTTCCTCATCGGGTAAACTATTAACTAAAGACGGCATCAATAGAGAATTTGATTTCGACGAAGTCGAATTTAAAGGAATAGTCGAATCCTGACCATATATCTCCATTTCAACTTGGAATTTTTTCCTTGTGGCAGTAAACGAATAAATAACACTGATTTCTATTCCGGGAAGGATTGATTCAATTCCTCGGCTTTTCTTGCTTCTGCTTCAAATTTGTTATTGTAATAACCAACCTTTACACTTCCCCAAAGATACCGACCAATGAAGTTGAAAAAACCGTACTTTTTATACTGTTCAATGTGGCATTTTTCATGACGAACCCACTTTTCATCTTTTAGAAAATTTTCTTTTGATACATGATATAAATGAATGGTTTTACCCAAAGTGATAGCTACACTTTCAGTGCCTAATTTTTTGGCAGCGAGCTTCGCAATCCACGAATTTTCTTTAATAAGAAATTCCATTTATTGAAGAGCTTTTAAAATTTCTTCGCTGTGAATTTTTGATTTCGGCTTTTTAAAAATTTTAATAATCTTTCCTTCTTCATCGATCAAAAATGTA
>JBDTJV010000149.1:0-6936 GCA_039935675.1 Ginsengibacter sp.
TTCAATTGGTGAAAGGTCGAGATAATTTTTAATAGCTTCTTCGTATTTTACCCGGTTATGAAGCAAGGAAGTGACCTCAATCTTCCATTTTTTATTCTCTGTTTTAATGTCATACTGATCACTCAAAGCCACTGTTTTAGATGGTTTTACAGAAGCTCCGTTTAATTTTACTTTACCAGAATTGCAGGCATCAGCGGCGAGGGTTCTCGTTTTAAAAATCCTGATGGCCCACAAATATTTATCTATCCTTAATTTTTCGATTTCACTCATGATCAAATTTATTTCTTTTTTTAAAAATTACCAGATGTAGATAAAATATACCATAATTCTGGCATTTAATTCCATTTGAATAAAGGCTACTCAACATAAAGGTGTTTCCTTATTTTTACCGCAAAAAAATTTATGACTTTCAAACCCGTACGTTTCGTATTTCTTTTTATTATTTTAGTTCTCACCGTTAATTCCTACTCACAATTCAGGCCAAAACAAATCAACTGGACTTCTGATGGAACTGCAACATTGAGTATAAAAGAGGGCAATATTGTAAAAACAGATCTTAAAACAAACAATCAAACTATCCTGGTTAAAAGAGAACAATTGATTCCGGCCGGAAAAGAAAATCCATTGTCATTTAATATTTATAGCTTTTCTACTGATTACAAGATGCTGCTGATATTTACGAATACAGAAAAAGTGTGGCGCTATCATACGCGAGGTGATTATTGGATTTTAGATATAGCTTCCAACCAGTTAACGCAGCTCGGCAAAACACTTCCTCCGCAATCATTGATGTTTGCTAAAATTGCTCCTGATGGCAAAAAAGCAGCTTATGTAAGTGAACATAATTTGTATGTTGAAGATCTTTCAACCCACGAGATAAAGCCACTAACGGTTACAGGTACACGTAAATTTATCAATGGTACTTTCGATTGGGTTTACGAAGAAGAATTTGGTTGCAGGGATGGTTTTCGCTGGAGCCCGGACAGTAAAAAGATTGCATTTTGGCAAGTGGACGCCACGCAGATCCGCGATTATTATATGTTAAATACAACGGATTCCGTTTATTCACATGTAATTCCTGTAGAATATCCAAAAGTAGGCTGGCCGCCATCTCCGGTAAAAATTGGTGTTGTAACGATTGATAACGATGCTATTAAATGGATGGAAGTTCCCGGCGATCCTCAGGAACATTATATACCAAGAATGGAATGGGCCGACAATTCAAGCCAGGTTGTTTTACAACAATTAAACCGTAAACAAAATGAAAGCAAACTTTTTTATTGCGATGTAAATAGTGGGGCTTCCAAAGATTTTTATACAGAAACTGACGCGGCTTTTATTGATATAAAATCAACGTGGAACGATGATGATCCAACTGGTTGGGATTGGATAAACGGAGGTAAACAATTTCTTTGGGTCACAGAAAAAGATGGCTGGCGGCACATTTATTTGATTGATCGCGATGGTAAGGAATCGCTTGTTACCAAAGGGGATTACGATATCCAAAATATCAAATGTATTGATGATAAAAACGGTTATGTTTATTTTATGGCTTCGCCTAAAAATGCTACACAACTATATTTGTTCCGCACCAAACTTAATGGCAAAGGAAAATTAGAACCTTTATCGCCAGCGGACCTTGTGGGAACTCACGACTATAATATTTCTCCTGAAGCCAGGTTTTCCTTTCATTCTTTTTCAAATTACAAAACATTTCCTGCGTCAGAATGGATCACTTTGCCTGACGGAAAACCATTAAATGAAGATAAAAGTATTTCAAAAAATATGAGGGTAAATGAAAACAGCAATGTCCAATATTTCAAAGTAACTATCGATGATACTGTCACACTGGATGCCTGGATGGTTAAGCCGGTTAATTTTGATTCCACCAAAAAATATCCCGTAGTATTTTATGTATATGGAGAACCTGCCGCATCTACTGTAGGTGATGAATTTGGGGCACAAAATAATTTTTTATTCCAGGGCGATATGAGCCTGGAGGGATATTTCCAAATTTCGGTTGACAATCGCGGTACTCCATCTTTAAAAGGAAGAGAATGGCGAAAATCAATTTATGGACAAATTGGAAGACTCAACATTCACGACCAGGCGATGTCCGCAAAAAAGATCCTCCAAAAACCTTATTTCGATAAAGACCGGGTGGCAGTATGGGGCTGGAGCGGCGGGGGATCATCTACTTTAAATTTAATGTTTCAATACCCGGATATTTATAAAACAGGGATATCCATTGCGGCTGTAACCAATCTTTTGTTTTACGATAATATTTATGAGGAAAGATATATGGGACTAATCCCTGAAAACAAGGAAAATTATGTTTTAGGATCTCCAATTCATTATGCAAAAAACCTGCAGGGAAATTTATTATTTATTCATGGAACGGGTGATGATAACGTACAGTATGATAATGCAGAAGCCTTGTTAAATGAACTGATAAAATACAACAAACAATTTCAGTTTATGCCTTATCCCAACAGAACTCATGCCATCTCGGAAGGAGAAGGAACAAGAAAACATCTTGCTACTTTATACACTGATTATTTAAGGAAATATTGCCCTCCCGGGCCTCGTTGATTTGAAAGAGTATCTTAAAAAAATGCTCACTTCCAAATGAAAAGTGAGCATTTTTTTTAGAAAAGCAAAATTTAAAATATTTGTCCGTTTACTATAACAGCGGCGAAAAGATGGTATCCATTGATGGACTTTTATTAAACCAGATTACCCAGAATTTACTGGCAATTGCAGACCTGCCAGAGTCGAGCCAGAAATTACTATTTTGCCTAAAATAACCACTGATTCCTATGCTTAAACTCGCAACATGGCTTATTATGCGTTCGAATATCAAAGATTGCCAGCTTTTAATAAAGCGAATAATAAATATATGGGTAAAAAACCTGTGAAATCAAAATCATTCATTTTCGAGATTCTTAATACTAAGGATCTCACCTAAAAGATGGTGAAGTGATTACCGTTTCATGTTGCAAGGGCGAAACAGGTTTTGTATATAAAGAGGAAATAAAATTCTTTATAAAATTCTTCAAATGGCTAAAGATCTTTATTGGCAGGATCAGGATGACTTGAAAAATATATTACAGTTTATCGGCTTTATCCGGCAGTTGTTATCGCTCCGCACTGCAACAACTCTATTTTCCGATAGTGGAGGCAGTATGGGTTCCAAAGAATTACCCCCGTTATATTTACTACTTAATGTAAAATAACCCCCTGCTTTGCAATTCAACCTTTGTTGTTTTATCCTTTCCCTTTTTGATATCTTCTTTTCCATATTTTTAATGTTTGTTATTATTAATTATTCATTTGTAAAATTCAGATAATATTAATATAATTCTGTTGACACCCATCAGCCGCCATAATGATTGTAATCACGCTAAATAATTTCAATAAAACCAAAATCCGTTTCTGAATGCAGTATTTCTTTTTTAACCTGCCTTTGGTATCGCCGCTTTGGAGGCCGCTTGTTGATCGAAAAAAGTCTTTAAAGTTATAATGATAGATATAAGATTAAAAGATGTCCATTACATATAATATCTCTTAAGAATCGTCTAACTTACCTCAGCATTCACGTTAAGTACTATCATTTATGCATTACTTCATTTTTGGTTTCATTGAGAATTTCCACCTGGGAGCAGCCTTGTATTTGCAGGAACATTTACATGACTTCCCCGATGGGCTTTTATAACTTATTTATGTTGCGATTTAGGTAAAGACTCCGAATGCTGTGAAATAAAACTCTGCCCAATAGTTAAGTGAACAATCTATTGTTGGCATAGTGAGCATTAATGCAAATGACAAGAAGAAGTGTAAATACTATTAGTGAAAATATTCTCATCAGGTTTAGGTCTCTTTTATTGATGATCTTTTGTAAATTATATACCATTTATTGGTTAACTTTTATAATTTAATATATCGCTTCTGCATACGTAGTTTTTGTTGAATTCCGGCTTAAAGAAGTAAAAAAAAATTGTACCGGAATCAAGTCTTTTATCCGGCGAAGTATCTTTCTTAATATTAATCGAATCTAAATGATTTTTAAAAGGATTTGATATCCAATCTTATCTTTCAACTGTATCATTTTATCCAAATAAATACAGGTTGGTCTGACGGTCTCCGTCTGACCGAAACTCAAATCTTAGGTATCAATTCAGGATTGACAACAACGTATTTTATAGATTCGAGATGTTCTTTTCCCTGGTAAGAATAAGTGATATGCAGCATTCCATCAGAAGCCTGCAGCATGGAAGGATAAGAAAAACTTCCATCCCCTTTTTCAACTTTTTCAAGATGCGTTTTCCACTTCCAGGTTTTGCCTTCATCATCAGATAAATACAAGCTTATCTGATAACGTCCGTCATCAATATCATTGCCAATAAATGCCCATCTTCCATCGCGAAGTTTTAATACTTGTACACTGGCTGTATTAGGTATCTGTGTTTTTTGTGCAGCTGCCCAGGTCATTCCTGAATCTTTGGACTCACTTATTTGCACTCTTGATGGTGCATCACCATTATCACGCATGTAGGCTACTAAGCTTCCATCTTTTTTTTGAATCAAAGAAGGTTGCACATTACCTCTCCCAACTATTGGCAGGCTTGCATGCCAGTTGGTTCCTTCATCATCAGAAATGGCAACTAATGAAAAATTAAAACCATCGGAATACAATGGTAACAGTATTTTCTTTTCTCCTAAAAGCAATGGTTTAATTCGTGTCATCCAGCCAATACTTCGTTTACCTTCATCCTTACTTGCTTCTATTATCATGTTGTCATATTGCGGAGCATAGGCCGCCCAGGCAGATGTGCCGGGTGGTAAATCTTTAAATTTAGATTTCACTTCTTTTGCAAATAGATCATCGGGTTTTAGCAAAATATTATCCTGCCAGTTCCATACAGGCGCTTCGCTTTTATTGTAATCAATTGATGTCCTGTATTTGAGAATTGAACACTCCCATCGGTTGGCTTGTACGGCAATCCAAACCAGGAATAATTTATTCTGGTGGTTAAGAAATAACACAGGATTACAATCGGGTATATTGTAGGTATCAGCCATCAGAAATGGTTTACTCCAGTACGCATCGCCTTTTTTTAAACGCGCTCCCATAATTTTTACATCATCGGCTGTCCGTTCACCGTGCCCCTCAAACCATGCCGCGAGAAAATCACCATTCGGAAGATTTACCAAACTGCTTCCGTGCGTATGTAAATGCTGAGGAGGAAAAATAAGGATGCTTTTTACTATTGCCGGATTTGAGGTTACCGGTTGGCTAAATACAATACCATCTACAAACAAAATCAACACTATTAAAACTTTTAATATTTTCATCGTTTTTTATTTTATTTACCAGAGCGAACTTTCAAAGCTAAAAGCAAAATCAATTATTTCTTATCACTATTTTCACCTAATCTCCCTGCTTGATAAAAGAAATCAAATCAGCCATTTGCTGTTTATCAATTCTTTTTTCAAAATCGTTTGGCATTGGAGAAACATTTAATGTTCTTATAGATCGTATGTCCTTTCTTGCAATAGTCGTTTTTACACCGCCTTCGTGATTCAGTACAATAGCATTCGATGTTTCTGATACGATGATTCCCTGCTCCATAGTTCCGTCATTGAGTACGAGATTCCATAATTCGTAACCATGTGAAATGGAATGATTGGGATCCAAAACATTAATCAGGATATTCTCCGGTGGCCAACCTTGAACTGTTCCAAGGTCAGGGCCAAAGGCAACGCCTATCTTACCTCTTACCTGGTGGCACACCAAGCAATTAGCTACATAGACCATTTTACCTTTACCGGCATTACCTTTCATCTGAAGTGAAGCTTCATACTCCTTTATTACCGGATTACGATCTTCTTTTTTACCGGACAATAATGTCCTGGCATATTCTTTAAGAGAGTCGGGAATATCCCGCATAAGGATGACCGTTACAGGCCAACCCAACTCACCTTTTGTTATTTTTCCTTGTGCGATGCTCTGTAGCAATAGCGAAATGCGTGGTACAGAAAAAGGCTCAGTAATAAATGTGTTAAGAGCCGCATCTCTGATGCTGGGAGATAACGAAGGCCAGTTTTTTAATAAGAATATTGAAACTGTCGTACCCGGAATTTTGTTTAGCGCTTGTATCGCCGCTAACTGTATATCCGTTGGTCCATCCGGAGTTATTAGGCTTTCTAAAAACGCCATATTATTTTTTGGATTCTGAAGAGCCATCAGGTTAATCGCCTCAGCTCTTTTTGCCGAAGAGATGTTTTCATTTGCTGCAATTTTTTGAGCCTCCTGCATTACGACCCGCGACAGCGGACTGTTTGAAATACCAATGGCTACCAGCATATTCCTGGCGCTTTTTCTGATATTTACATCAGGATGATGAAGGCATACGTTGATCAGCAATTGTCTTTCTGACTTCAAACCTTCAGGAACTGACTTCCTGTTTTTAAGCCCGTCTGCAATACCTTCCAATAATGGCGCTTTCCAACTCTTTGCCGTATCTGGATTTGCTTCCGCTGCTCTTGTTAAAAATGAATGTATTGTTTTGGCGTCTTTACTTGCTCCAATTATGGTACCCAGCCTTGTTACCAGGGAAGCATAAGCCGAAACCGCAGGATCGAATTTTTTAAGAACACCTTCGAGCATATCAGAACTTTGTGATGATGAAGCGCTTAATGCAGCTATCTGTACCCAATTATCATTAATATCTTTAAACAAAAGTTCCTGCCTTGCCTCACTTGCTTCGGGAGTATTTACAGACCCTAACGTACAAAGCAACTGGTACCTCACTTTTGCATTATTATCTTCCTTCAAAGCAATCAACTTAGGAACCAGATCAGGCCATGCAGCCAGATGAAGTTCTGCCAGCTGAATAGCATTTTCACGTACGCCCGGCTCGGGATCATGTAATG
>JBDTJV010000150.1:0-7976 GCA_039935675.1 Ginsengibacter sp.
AAAAAATACGATGTTAAAGTTATTGCCAGCAATGATTCGCATTACGTAGATGAAAAAGATTTTAATGCACATGATATTTTATTATGTATTAATACCGGTGAAACACAAGCTACTCCTGCATTACGAGAGTTCACTGATGATGATGTATCGGTTAAGAACAAACGTTTTGCATTTCCGAATAACCAGTTTTATTTAAAAAATACCAATGAAATGCTTTCGGCTTTTGAAGACCTGCCGCAGGCATTGGATAATACCAATGAGGTAATTGACAAGATTGATGTTCTGGATTTAAAAAGGGATATACTGATTCCGCATTTTCCGGTTCCAAAAGAATTTGCCAACCAGGAAGCGTATCTTGATCACCTGACCTGGGAAGGAGCGCGCAAAAGGTACGAAACGATAACCCCGGAAATTGAAGAACGAATCAATTTTGAATTATTCACGATAAAAACGATGGGTTTTGCCGGGTATTTTTTAATAGTAAGTGATTTCATAGTTGCAGGAAAAAATATGGGCGTTTTTGTTGGGCCGGGAAGAGGTTCTGCCGCTGGTTCTGTGGTGGCTTTTTGTATTGGCATTACCAACATTGATCCCATAAAATATAAATTGCTTTTTGAAAGATTTTTAAATCCTGATAGAAAGTCAATGCCGGATATTGACACGGATTTTGATGATGAAGGGCGGCAAAAAGTTTTGGATTATGTAGTGGATAAATACGGTAAAAACCAGGTAGCGCAAATTATTACTTATGGCACAATGGCCGCCAAAATGAGTATTAAGGATGTGGCCCGTGTGATGGATCTTCCGCTTTCAGAAAGCAATGCATTGGCAAAATTAGTTCCTGATAAACCAGGAACTTCTTTGAAAAAAGTTTTGAAAGCACCACTTGTTGGACCGAAATCCTTGACAGAAGAAGGGGTTGGCCCGGATGATATAAGCAACATTCAGAAATTAAGAGATATCTATAATGGCGATGATATACGGAGTAGAGTTTTGCATGAAGCAGAGATCCTGGAGGGGTCTGTAAGAAATACCGGCATCCATGCTTCTGCCATTATCATTGCACCGCAGGATTTAATGGAACTCATTCCTGTAGCCACTTCCAAAGATTCGGAACTTTGGCTCACGCAAATTGACGGGAGTAATATTGAAAGTGCCGGTGTTTTAAAAATGGATTTTCTTGGTTTGAAAACATTGAGCATCTTAAAAACGGCGCTTTCTCTCATCAAAAAAAATCATGGAATTTCTATTGACCTTGATGGTTTGCCTTTGGATGATGAAAAAACTTATCAACTTTTTCAAAGAGCAGAAACTAACGGTACTTTTCAGTTTGAAAGTGCCGGGATGCAAAAATATTTAAGAGAATTAAAACCCGATAAATTCGATGACCTGATAGCGATGAATGCTTTGTATCGTCCGGGTCCGATCGCTTATATTCCTAATTATATTGAACGCAAACATGGAAGGCAGGAGATTGTTTATGATGTGCCTGAAATGGAAGAATTTCTCAAAGACACGTATGGAATTACGGTTTACCAGGAGCAGGTGATGTTGCTGTCTCAAAAGCTGGCGGGATTTAGCAAAGGGGACGCTGATGTGCTGAGAAAGGCGATGGGGAAAAAGCAAAGAGCCGTTCTGGATAAAATGAAAGCCCAGTTTATTGAAGGAGCCAAAAAAAATAATCACCCGGTAAATATTTTAGAAAAGATCTGGACCGACTGGGAATCGTTTGCGCAATATGCGTTCAATAAATCGCACTCGACTTGTTATGCTTTGGTGGCTTATCAAACGGCCTGGTTAAAAGCACATTATCCAAGTGAATACATGGCCGCTGTATTAAATCATGCGGGAGCTATTGAAAAGATCACCTTCTTCATGGAAGAATGTAAAAGCATGGGATTGAAGGTGCTCGGTCCGGATATCAATGAATCACAAAAGGGTTTTGCCGTAAATAAAAAAGGGGAAATCCGTTTTGGTTTCAGCGGCATGAAAGGTGTGGGCGAAGCAGCTATTGAAAATATAATTGAGGAAAGGGAAAAGCATGGAACTTTTGCCTCCATTTTTGACATGATAAAAAGGGTTAATCAAAGAACAGTCAACAAAAAATCATTGGAAAGTATTGCCTATGCAGGGGGATTTGATTGTTTTAATAATTTTCACCGGTCACAGTTTTTCTTTACTGTTCCCGGGGAGAGTCTCACATCGCTTGAAAAAATTATCAAGTTCGGCAATCAATACCAGGCACAATTGCACAATAATACGAATACACTTTTTGGTGATCTGCAGATGGGAGAAGTTACGCCGCCATTGATTCCTGATTGCGAAAAATGGCCTTTGATCCAAATGCTTGACAACGAGAGAGACGTTATCGGCATGTACCTCAGTGGTCATCCGCTGGATAATTATAAATTTCAGATCAGGCATTATAAGTTTGATACCATTGCAGAATTCAACGAATTTAAAGCAGCCGTAAATGTTTATCCAAATCCTGGACGAACTTTTAGAATTGCGGGTTTGGTTACCGAAGGTCAACATCGTGTTTCGAAAAAAGGAAATAAATTTGGCGTACTCCACCTGGAAGATTATTCTGAAAAAATGGAAGTAATGCTTTTTGGAGAAGATTATGCCAAATACAATCATTATTTGGAAGCAGCAATGGTTCTCTGCATTACGGGATCGTTTATTCAGCGATATCAGACTTCACCGTTTGAATTCAAGATTAGCAGTATCAGCCTATTGGAGACCGTAATGAAAAGCCAGACTAAAAAGCTGCATATCGATATGAATCCACAGGATGTTTCAGAGGACCTTATCGAATTTATTGGAAGTAATATTCACAAATTTCCCGGAAAATCTGCGTTAAAGTTTAACATTTCTGATAATCTCTCACGTCTCAAATTTTCGATGTATACTATGGAAAGAGGCTTTGAAATGAATGACGAAATGGCTAATTATCTACAACAAAAGCCAGAACTGGAGGTTAAAGTAGAAATAGTGTGATAAGGTGGTAATTTTTTGTGACAAATTATCACTTAAAATTTTTGGTAGTAATTTTGCAAACTAATAGTAATTAAATAAATTTCAAAACAATAAAAATCAAATTATGGCTCAGGAATATACCGATGCGAACTTTAAAGAAAAAGTTTTAGACTCAGACAAATTAACAATGATTGACTTTTGGGCAGAATGGTGCGGACCTTGTCGTGCGATAGGCCCCGTAGTTGAAGAACTTTCCAAAGAATATGATGGAAAAATAAATATTGGAAAAGTAAATGTGGATCAAAATCCTCAATTAAGTGTGAACTACGGGATTACGAGCATTCCCGCTATTTTATTTGTAAAAGGCGGAAAAGTAGTGGATAAATTGGTAGGCTCTCAGCCAAAAGGAAATTTTGTAAAAAAGATCGAAGCGTTGAAATAATTTATTAAACAAAATATCTCAAAAAATCTCCGTAAAAAACGGAGATTTTTTTTGTTTCCTTGCAATAATGTTTGAGGAATTTATTTAACTCAAAGCATCTCTCCTATTCTCCCTACTTGTGCTAATGAGTAAGATGTTACAAGCTGTTATCTTTCAAATTATCGGCTTCATTTGAAATATTAAAGTCAAGTGCATAGATACCTTTTAAGAAAAATGCATTTCAGTAAACCAACAAATAGCCAGGAATTCTGTTTTTCTTAGCTATTCAAAATTATTACTCAACACACATTAGGTGAGAATATTTTGTATATGGTTGATGAGAAACTGACCACGGAGTGAGCGAGTGAAAAATTACCAACCAAAATACTCTTTGGCATTATTAAAACAAATATTTTGGATAATTTTCCCCGTCCATTCAAGATCGTTTGGCAACTCACCATTCTCAATTTCTTCACCAAATAAGTTACATAAAATGCGGCGGAAATATTCATGCCTTGGATAGGAAAGGAAAGATCTTGAATCAGTAATCATTCCTACAAAACGACTAAGCAAACCCATATTAGATAAGGCATTGATCTGTTTAGTCATCCCATCTTTCTGATCTAAAAACCACCATGCCGAGCCAAATTGAATTTTTCCAGGTACAGTTCCTTCGTTAAAATTGCCTGCCATCGTTGCAATCATTTCATTGTCGGAAGGATTCAAATTGTACAAGATTGTTTTAGTCAATTTATCTTCAGCATTCAGGCGTCCTAAAAATTTCGTCATTGATTGGCCTTGCGGATAATCACCGATAGAATCCCAACCAGTATCCGCACCGGATAGTTTCAATTGGCGAAGATTGTTATTTCTAAATGCCCCAATGTGGTATTGTTGTGTCCATCCTTTTTCCCAATCCCAAATGCCAAAAGTATACAACATTGCAGAATTAAACTTCAGGTTTTCCTCGTTTTTAAGTCCATTCCCAGAGCGGATTTCATTAAAAATTATCTCTATTTCATCATCGGAATAATCTGTGGCATACATATAATCTAATCCATGATCAGAAACGCAACAACCCATTGTTCCAAAAAAATCATGACGTTTTTTTAAAGCATCAAGGTAAGACTGAAAAGAGGTAACTGAACTTCCAACTACTGTTTCCAGTTTCTTTACATAGGCATTAAAATCTGCAGGATTATCCACATTCATTGCTTTATCAGGCCGAAAAGCAGGCAGGATCTTAATTTCAAATCCATCTTCTTTTATTTTTTGATGATACTCTAGTGTATCCGTGGGATCATCGGTGGTGCATACAATCTTCACCTTCATTTTGCGTAGCAAATTTCTAACAGAATATTCTTTGGTCTGCAACTTTTTGGTGCATTCATCATAAATTCTTCTGGCACTTTCAGGATTTAGAATTTCATGAATATCAAAATATCTTTGCAGCTCAAGGTGTGTCCAGTGATACAAGGCATTACGCAAAGTATAAGGAACTGTTTCTGCCCATTTTTCAAACTTTTCAAAATCGCTTTTGTTGCCTGTACAATAACTTTCGTCTACGCCATTGGTACGCATGGCCCTCCATTTATAATGATCTCCATATAACCATATCTGGGTTAGGTTTTCAAAATTAATATCGTTGGCGATCTGCTCAACGGGAAGGTGACAGTGGTAATCTATAATTGGCATTACTTCGGCAAAATCATGATATAATTGTTGAGCAGTTTTTGTCTGAAGTAAAAAGTTTTCGTCCAAAAAGTTTTTCATAATTAAATCCTACAGATATTTTTTAAGTGATTAATAATTCTAATTTTTACTGTGAGCGCTAATCAAAATTTATCCTTTTTAACTTTGGCGCTAACAAATTCATCAAAACCCAGGCTAAAAGGTAAGAGCAACCGCAAATGATAAACATAATATAGTATCCTGCATCCAGGTTTCCCAGTGCTTTAAAATGATCAAATAATTTTCCCGCGAGGAAAGCAATTAATATTCCTCCGAACGCTCCTGCCATTCCACCCATACCTGTTACAGAAGCCACTGTTTTTTTAGGAAACATATCAGAAACGGTAGTGAAAATATTGGCGGACCAGGCTTGGTGAGCCGCTGTGGCAATACCGATTATAAAAACAGCCAGCCACATGTTTATTGAGCCAAGATATTGTGCGAAAACTACCGGGATTACCAGGAATGCATATATCAACATGGATGTTTTGCGGGCGCGGAAAACCGGCCAGCCACGCTTAATAAAATAAAGCGGTAACCATCCACCCCAAATGCTTCCGACTGTTGACATGGTATAAACAATAGCGATAGGTAGTGCGACGGCAGTTCCGTCCAGGCCATATTGGGCATATAAAAAAGCCGGGAGCCAAAAAAGATAAAACCACCAGATTGGGTCAGTAAGAAATTTACCCAGGATGAAAGCCCATGTCTGATTAAATTTCAATAATTTAATCCAGGGAACCCTCTTGTTAATTTCAACATCTGAAGTAAGTTCAGGATTTCCTGGTGCATTTTCATTTTCATCAAGATCGCTGTGGATATAATCAAATTCTGGTTTGGAAAGTCTTTTTTGTTTTGCCGGAACTTCGTAAAATATAAACCAAAATACCAGCCATATCAAACCAAACGCTCCTGTAAAAATAAAAGCTTCCTGCCATCCCCATTTTACTACTATAAAGGGAACTGTGAGCGGAGCCAGGATAGCGCCGATATTTGCTCCTGAATTAAAAATACCAGTGGCGTATGCCCGTTCCTTTTTGGGAAACCATTCGGCGGTCGTCTTTATAGCGGCGGGAAAGTTACCAGCTTCGCTGATGCCTAAAGCGGACCTCGCTATCAAAAAGCCCATGGTACTTTGTACAAGAGCGTGTCCCATCGATGCAAAACTCCAAAGTGCTAATGATACAGCATAACCGACCTTGGTACCTACTTTATCAATGAACCTTCCCGCTATCAACATACCAATAGCGTAGGAAACCTGGAACGCTATAACAATGTCTGAATAATCAGATTCTGTCCATTTAAAACGGATTTCCAAATCATTCTTTAATAAACTGATTACAGATCTATCCAGGTAATTAATCGTGGTAGCGAAAAAAAGTAAAGAACAAATGGTCCATCTGTATCTACCTACTTGTTTGTTTACCTGGGCAGCTGCAGCAGAGAAACCGCTTGTTGGAAGAATTTCGGCCATTGTAGTTTTTTTGAAAATGAATAATTGCGTTTTTATAAAACAGAGTTTACGCTAATATCTACAAAATAGTTAATCTTTTCAAAATAACTATTCGATTTTCAATCATCTTAATCAAAATTCAAGATAAAAAGCGGCGATTGAGTATTCCTGATTAAATCATTAATCAATTTAAAATCGCATTTTTTAAAATCGAGTATCAAAGCATTTCCGCGATACCCATTTACAAGTGTACTCATAGAATTCTTAATAACAATAATATTTGAGAACTTTATTTATGCAAACGTTGCCAAAATAAAATTAAAAAGTACGCTTATTTCTTTGTTTACTGTAACATAGATCAATGGTAAATAATCTCTTGATTTTTAAAAAATGCTTAATCAAAAAACACCATACATGCTATTTGATTGCGAAAAACTACACTCCTGAAAAAATCGAAAATCCGCCATCCACATTTACTACAGTGCCTGTAACAAATTTGGAAGCATCACTCAACAACCAGATTAATGCACCGATGAGTTCATCAGGATTTCCAAAACGATTAAAGGGCGTCCTTTTCGTTACCAGTGTACCCCTTTCCGTTAGTGAACCATCTTGATTGCTTAAAAGCGTCCTGTTTTGTTCAGTGAGAAAAAAGCCAGGCGCTATGGCATTCATTCTTATTTTATCCCCGTATCTCTTTCCGAGTTCCACCGCAAACCATTTTGTGTAAATGTCTATGGCACTCTTAGCCATGCTATATCCTAAAACCCTTGTAATAACGAGTTGTGGCGCCATGGATGAAATATTTACAATACTACCATGCCCGTTTTTTTTTATGGCTTCGCCAAAAATTTGTGAAGGCAATAAGGTGCCGAATAAATTCAAATCCATCACCTCTTTCAATCCTTCCATGTGTAAAGCAAAAACATCTTCTTCAGGTTTTACAATTGCTGCCTCCATATTTCCGCCGGCAGTATTTACAAGGCCATTGATTTTCCCAAAAGTATCCAACATCCTTTTCTTAGCCTCAAGAAGAGGTTCTTCTTTGGTGACATCCGCTATTAATGCAACAGCCTGTCCACCGTTATTTTTAATAGCACCTACTCTTTCATCGGCTACTTTTTTGTTGCGGCCCAATACGCATACTTTTCCACCGGCGCTTGCTATGCCATTTATAAAAGACTTTCCCAATATACCGGTTCCACCAGTCACTACGATAGCTTTGCCGGCCAGTGAAAATTCATTCTATATATCCACGAAATTTTATTTTTAAATGAATTAATTTATTTTCTTTTCAAATGGAAATGCCGGAAGTCCTTCTTTATTTTGAAGATTCGCTTCCCCGACTAATAACCAGCCATACCTTACGGCAATCGGATTTTTCACTTCATC
>JBDTJV010000151.1:0-2668 GCA_039935675.1 Ginsengibacter sp.
CCGGCGTGAAGCACTTTGCCCACATCCGTTTGCCCTTCAAAAATTCCCAATTTCTGTGAGAAGCTATTTGCAGATAATATCATACAACAACTGATAATTGAAAGTTTTACAATCATGGAAGTTTTGAAATGCATGGTTTCTTGTTTATTTTTTTAATAATCAGAATAACTGGTAGCATGCATGAGAATGCTATCAATGTGCGAAACAGAAACGTTGTTCTCATTTACAGGATCGCTAGAAATTTCTTTCCATTTAGCATCATTACCAAAAACTTTCCATTGCGCATTCCGGTCTTCCACACTTTTAAAAATGGGCATGTACATCAGGTTGGGCATGTGGCTTCCCGAAATTACTTCTGCATAAAAAACCGGGTTAAAGCCAAGCCGCGAAAAGATTTTCATTTCATCATTATTGAACATGGCTCTTTTCTTATCAGCGAGGTGCGAAGTCGGACTTTCATAACTTCTTAATTCAAAGACCCTATTGGCATCTTTTTCTTTGGGCAAATCCAAACCCGACTGTCCGTCAAAAGCGTTCAATAAAATAGATTCCATTCTTTGAAAAGCCGGCATTTTTGCATCCGCGTGCAAAAAACCTTCTCCTGCTTTTTTGAAATCAGCATCTGACTGAAGCCGGTCTGTAATTTTCATCCACTGATCCAAAGAAGTGAATGGGATCAAGACATAGATCAATTTATCAACGGCTGTATCATTTGCCAATGGTTTAAATACACCAACATTTTTTATTCCGAAACGGTGCAACGCAGGCAACAAAGCATTTTGAAGAAACCCATCAGTCATGCTTACCTGCTGATCATTTTTTAAATGATAAACCCTGAATTGAAAAATCGCCTTATTTGTTGGTTTACTGAAACCATTAAGCGAAAAGAAAAGAAAAGAAAAAATAATTGGAACTGATTTTAAGGTTTTATTCATTATGTAATTTTTAAAAATGTTTTGCGTTTTATTATTATTTAAGGAATTCGATCAATCAAAAAATCCCGAGACGTTCCGATGGAACGCAAGGTGTTCATTTTGAAAGTTTCTACCCACGGAAAGTCCCTCGGGGACTAAGAAAGTGCTGCAACAGACATCAATCTCTCATTTTGCGAAAAAGCTTCCTGACTCTATTAAGGAATTACCAATCTTTCTCCTCTAATCCTTCTCCTCTAAACCATCTAAACATTCTAAACCTTTCCTTTTCAGGCTTCATAAATTTAAATAACCTCATTCACAATGCCATCAAAATCAAAACCAGCTCTCACCAAAGTGCGCTTAGCAACATCCAGTGCATAACCAGCTTTATTGTAAGGATGAACCGGCACTTCGGCAACACTTTCTAATTGCTGTAACAGGTCATTTGTTTCACCTTCCGTCAATTTTTCACAAATCTCATACATTCCCCCGGGTTCCTCTTCTAAAAGATCATGTTTATCCAATACATACAACAAAACTTTTATCACCCCGGGTGTTGGCGGCACGACCATTAGGGAAGTAAGTGCGCCATGATCCAGGCGAAGCTTTCCGGCAAGTGGCAAAGGAATACCACCATTTGCTTTTTGCGCAGCAGGAAAAAGAATTTTCTCTTCCATTTTAATATGCTTCAAAAGCCCCGTGCGAAACTGGTGATAATAATCTTCCTTCACATTACGCGGATCTTCTATTGCCTTATCCAGCAGTTCATCTATACGGCGATGGTCATTTGTAAAAAATTGATAAATTAGTTTGTTCATTCCTTCCTTGTCTTTAAACCAGGTTTTTCTTAATGTAATCAATACTTTCTTTGATGCTTACAAAAGGGTCTCCGGGGGTCATATCCTGCTCTACGAAGAAATATTTCATGCCGGCAAGCTTTTTATATTTAAAGATCTCTTTAAAATTAATGATGCCATTTCCCACCTCCGTAAAATTTTGCTGAGGCGTTTTATCCATATCCTTTGCATGCCATAACGGAAAACGCCCCGGATGTTTTTTGAATAAAGCTATTGGATCCTGGCCAGCTTTTGTGATCCAGTAAATATCCATTTCCATTTTTACCAAATTGGGATCTGTTGCTAATAAAATGTCGTAAGGATATTTGCCATCCTGCTTTTCAAATTCAAAATTGTGATTGTGGTAGCACAATTGAATCCCTGCTTTCCTGCATTTTTCACCGGCCACATTTAAATCATCAGCCACTTTTTTATAGTGATCAAGCGTACCTCGCTCTTCCGGCGACAGCCATGCGCAAACCATGTATTTTAAACCTACTTTATTGGCATCCTCAATCGCTTTATCCCAGTCATGAAGAAGAGTTCCTTCCATAACTTTACCATCTGTTTTATCTTCGCCCAGCCTGTAATGGCTACTGTACATCACCAGTCCGTTATCTTTTAAAACTTTTTTAAATTCTACGGGGCCCATTCCATAAAACTTTTCATCGCCGGTATAGGTGGCACCCTCAACGGAGTTGTAACCAATCTTTGCCACCTTTGCCAGCGCGCCTTTTGGATCTTTTGCCATTGCATCGCGAACAGTATACAATTGCAATCCGATCAAAGGTGTAGTTGGTTTAAATGCAGATGGAGCCATCATTAATCCTGCAGAAAGAACCGAGGAGGTTTTCAGGAATGAACGTCTTGTTGTCATATTTATGGTTTTTATTGATGAAGAAAATTTTGATGCGGTGA
>JBDTJV010000152.1:0-3970 GCA_039935675.1 Ginsengibacter sp.
GCTTTCATTTTTACATTGCGTTTTTTCACAAGGCTATCTCCATACATCTTTATACGGTCAAGGCAAGAACTTTCTTCCATTTTACGGTCTACCAATGAAAGATCATACCATGAATTATAATGAAGAAATGGCCGGTAAGGGTGTGATCTTTCCCTTTCGAGATAATATAAAAAACCTCTTCTAAGCTGCCCTTTTGGAGTGACTCCAAATACCGTATTCAACACCAAACTATCAGAAGGCTGTAAATCGGATTCGCGCGGGAAAGTTCCAATCGCGTAATTTGAAAAGATTTCATTTTTACTCATCGGATGTTCCAGGGCAAAAAACATTTGGCCGGAAACAATCGGCGATCCATCTACCGTACCCATTTGCTTTGCAGAATCAGATGATAATTGAAGCATGGAATATTTGACGATTGGTATTGAATCCTTACAATGAAAAGCCCAACGTTGAAGTATATAATTAGAGCCATCTGTTAAACGGGCTTCCCAATCAATTGTAAGTTTCAAGGCTTCGTTGACCAATGTGGCGGAAATGATTTTGCCATTCAAATGATCTGAAAATTTTGAAGATCGAGGATTAATTTTTGCCGGTCTTATGACAGGTAAACCCTTGAGTTGAAAATCCTTGTCTGAAATTAGTTTTCCATTTTTTAATGTCAGAGAAAACCAATCGATAGAAGCCAAATTCATTTTGTTTGAATTTAGCTTATCCATAAAATAAACCGGATGCAGTTGATTTTTTTTGATATAAAAATTTATTTTAATGATATTATTTTCAAGAAGAATGAAATTATCAGTATTCCTTGCTATTGCATTACCCGGCGCTTTCCCCGGATAAATCTGCTGGCATAAACTGTATTTTACTGTCATTATTAAAAGCAGGGTAACAATAAAATAGCGCTGATATTTCACAAAAAATAATTGAAGATTTACAAATTTTGAACCACAGTTTCAAGATGGAAATGGCATCTTTTGAAACCGAAAGTACTTCTAATTTATTTATTGAAAAATGAAAATAGAAAATTGAGAATTTTTCCAAATGTTTTTGGATAAACTTTAATTAAGTGTCAATATTCCATTCCAATCCCTTTGAGTGTATATATATTAGATTGGTATAAAATGTATTATAAATAATAAATTATTTAAATATATTTTAAAGAGGCTTTTGGATTTGATATAATATGTAATACATAATAAATTTACGCAATCGTTTGCTTGATTTTTCCTTAACATTTCCTCCTAAATTCACAATCGAGAAAAAAATATTCCCATTCCGCTTGAACACCAACATTTCATATGAAAAGGATTTGGTAATCCTCCTTTCCCAAAATAATGAATTTGCATTTGAAAGGCTGTACCACTTATATAGCGAAAGGCTATTAGGTTACCTTTTCAAAATGGTAAAGTCTGAAGCATTTGCTGCGGAAATATTACAGGAGACATTTATCAAGATATGGAATAACCGTGTTAATATTGACCCTTCCCAATCATTCCGTTCCTATTTGTTCAGAATTGCAGAAAACCTGGTTTATGACTTTTTCCGAAAAGCCGTCAGGGATGAAAAAATGAGGCAGGTATTGATGAATTCTGTGAATGAATATAGGCATATAGAAGAAAATTTATCCGTTAAGGAAAATTCACAACTTTTGCAGGAAGCCATTAATACTTTACCAGCAAAACGGCGGCAGGTATTCCAGATGGTAAAAATTGAAGAAAGATCCTATGAAGAAGTAAGTGGGTTGCTCGAAGTCTCCACTTCCACTATCAACGATCATATCGTGAAGGCCACTAAAACTATTCGCGAAAAACTCCAACGCTACCATATTTCCGCATCCATTTTTGCATTTCTTTGCTGTTATTATTTTCTTTAACAGTGCGACAAAGCCTATTTCTAGCCGGAAGTCGAAATTGAAAAATCAGCGTATTTATTTATTTACTTAACAACTTTTTCCAAACAGACATTCAATGTTGGTATAATGTTTGAAATGTTGGAAGCAAAATCAAAAAATCAATAATGAAACATTTTAAAAAATTAATTTTTGCTTTGCCGCTTTTCGCATTTATAATGCTGGGATGTAATGCCACACGTACTCAAAAAGGGGCTGCAATCGGTGGTGCTGCAGGAGCAGTAGGAGGTACAATTATTGGAAAAGCAGCTGGGAATAAAACGCTGGGAACAATCCTCGGTGCAGTAATAGGAGGGAGTGCAGGCGCCATTATTGGGAAAGACATGGACAAACAGGCCGAACAGATTAAGAATGATATCCCCGGAGCTAAAGTGGAAAGGGTAGATGAAGGGATCAAAGTGGAATTTAATGAGAAAATTCTCTTTGCTTTTTCAAAATCTGATATTGGAGATTCTGCAAAAGATAACCTGAATAAACTGGTGGCCATACTTAATAAATACCCGAATACCAATATCGAAATCCAAGGTCACACAGACAGCCGTGGTACAGACGAATACAACATGGGCTTGTCTTTAAGACGGGCAAATGCAGTAAGAGATTATTTGCAATCACAGGGAATAGCAGGAACACGGATGACTACCCGTGGATTCGGTGAATCTGCGCCAGCTTATTCAAATGATACACCGGAAGGAATGGCGCAAAACAGGAGGGTGGAATTTTTAATTACCGCCAACGACAAAATGAAAGCCGATGCGGAACAAAAGGCAAAAAATCAATAATTAGTTTCTATAAAAAGCCTCCCGGGTTCTGAAGTCCGGGAGGTTTAGTTCAAATTAAAAAACCAGGTTATTTCTTCGTTTACTGGTAACCGTTATATTGTTATAAATCTTTTGTTTCTTCATTAAATTTGATTCCGTTTATTCCCAGTTCTTTTAAAACAGGTTCATAAATTTCCGGAATAACAGGAATGTGTAAACCGCTTAAATGGATTTTATTTTCTAAGATCAATTTTGCAACAATTCCTAAAGGCAGGCCCACTGTTTTCGCCATTGCGGTATGCAATTGGTTTTCACCTTTTACAATCAAACAACTGGTGGTTTTTTTATTGTTTCCATTAATTGAATATTCAATTTCATGAAGCATGATTATCATGTCTTTATCTGCCGGTTTCATTAATAATTTTTTCTCTAAAAGATACTGAAGCAAAGAAGCAGAATTAGAAATTTCTACCGGAATTTTTTCCATTTCATTTAAACCGAGGTAATTGATCTGCTCTAAAAATTCAACATTAAAAAATTCGATCTTGCCATATTCATTTTCCTTTTTCAATGACAGTTTTTCCTTTTTTAAATGGAACCAATCTGTAAAAGTTTTACAATCTTTGATCTCTTCATGATCATTATTATTGGTAAGATCAAGTTTGATTATTTTATCCCAACCTCTGCAAAAAGAAGGATAGCGCAGGGTAGTTCGTAGAAAAGTTTTTGCATCATGCAAATGATATTTTTCAATGTAAGAAAGTGAATCGCGGTTCGCATACCAGGCTAAAACAAAAAGGCCCGGAATTTCTATCAAATTTTCTTTATCATCAAAAATAGCTGAATAAGGAATCGTAATTTTTTTCCCATTCTCAAGATAAATTGCGCCTGCACTTCCCGCCATTACAACGTTTGCCGGGTTCCATGTAATTTTATAATGCCAGGGATTATCATCACTTTCGGGTGAAACTAAACCTCCGCAGTGCGATTTGAAAGAACTTATTTTTCCACCTCTACTCTCTATTTGATCGATCATTTTCATCGCGCTCATGTGATCGATTCCCGGATCCAACCCCATTTCTCCTATAAAAAGGATCCCTTTTTCTTCGATTTCTTTTTTAAGCAATTTTATTTTTTCATCAATATAGGAAGCGGTTAATAGATCTTTAGAAAATTGCACGCAATCTTTAGCAACTAAAAAATGCAAAGAAGGAGGAAGCATGGAAATTACCAGGTCTGCATTTGATATAAATTCGTGTCTTTTTTCTTCATTACTTACATCAAAAGAAACAGCTTCTGTTGA
>JBDTJV010000153.1:0-3009 GCA_039935675.1 Ginsengibacter sp.
GCCCACACATGAATATGATGAAGATTTTTTATCCCGGAAACTTTTTCACCATTTATTTTAATTTCATTCAAGTCGATATCCTTCGGTACCGCATCCAGGGTAAGGGCAAGGCTTTCCTTTAATAAACCCCATGTTCCGGATAAAATTACCAATACTATCACAACACTAATAACCGGATCTATCCAATAAAGATGAGTAAAATAGATCACAATTCCCCCGATCATTATCCCTGCGCTCACGAGACCATCAGACATCATATGGAGGTAGGCGCTCTTGATATTGAGGTCGTGTTTTCTATTTTTCATGAATAAAATAGCGGTGGAGAAATTGATCACTATTCCAATAGCAGCAACGATCGCAATGGTTTTTCCCGGGAGCGGTTCGGGATCTGAAAATCTTTCAAAAGCCGCAAAAGCAATAGCGCCAATAGAGATCAGCAGGATCACTCCATTTAAAAGCGCAGCCAGGATGGTGGTTTTGCGATAACCGTAAGTGTATTTGTCATTTGATTTCACTTTTAATAACTTGAAAGCAAGCAAAGAAATAGCGAGACTGCCCACATCAGCCAGGTTGTGACCTGCATCAGACAAAAGTGATAATGAATTTATAGCAAAACCAATTACTGCTTCGATAATTACAAAAATGCTGTTGAGCAAAATACCGATAATAAATGCGCTGTTTACATTCGAGAGGACCGGTATATGACTATGATCGTGATGCGAATGATTATGATCGTGATGAGAATGATTGTGATCCATTGTTGAGATATAAAAGACAAAGATAAAAAGATAAATTGCTACCAATATTTAAAATATCTTGATTTAACCTGCTATTTATTTTTATTACTTTGTGGTAGAGATGCATTCATTAATTTGGAAATAAGAACTTGCTATCTTTTAAGATGTTTTTATGAACAATTGGAAAGATATGAAGGAAGGCGATAAAAAGGCTTTTCTCGCTATTTATAAACAACATTATCAATCATTGTTTTCATACGGCTTTAGCATTTCCGGCGATAAGGAACTCACAAAGGATAGTCTCCAGGAAATGTTTCTTGAATTATGGCATTCAAGGTCTTCTTTAAACCCTGAAGTATTAAATATTCGCACCTATTTGTGTACCTGGCTGCGAAGAAAAATAAATGCAGCTCAATTAAAAAATAAAAGGGGGAGGCTTTTAGAAGATTCGCTTTATGAAAAGGAAAACAATGAATATTCTTATGAAGATCTGTTGATCGCTTTTGAAGAAAAAGATGAAAAGAAAGAGAAAATAGCCAAAGCCTTACAATCTCTTTCTAAAAAACAAATCGAAATCATTCGCATGAAATATTTTGAAAATCTCAGCTACGAAGAAATTTCTTCTAAAACTTCTCTGACCTTGCGGACTGTTTACAATACGGTATTTACTGCTATCAAACGGCTTAGGGAAGAAATCAATAGTGACAAGTAACTATATAATCTTCATCCCTTATCCTATCGGTTAATATTTCTTAAACCCTAAAAAGTAAAATTATCCATCTCTTTTTTTCTTCTTTTAAGCACATCCTAAAATATTTTTTTAAAATTTTGGTAAAAAAACTGTTTTTGCCACACTATGTATTAGTACGTATTGATTCCTTCTTCTTTTAAACTGCCTTTCTTTTATTATTTATTATGGATAAAAAGCCATTTGAAAATTACGATGTTGAAGATTTTGTAACGGATGAATCATTTTTAAATTATTTTTTTGATGCCAATGAGAAAGATGCCCGTTTCTGGAAAAATTGGATTGAAAATAATCCGGGGAAATCACAATTGGTAGATGAGGCGATCCAATTTATTCAATCAATGACCTTTTCTTTAGATAAGAATTCGTTTGCCAGGGAATACCGGAAAATAGAAATAGGAATCAATGAAAAAAGTCCGTTTACTATAAAAAGGTTTATGAACTGGAATAGAGTTTCAGATTTGGAGCCGAAGAGGCGCAGAAGGGGAACTTATCTGCTGGCTGTGCTATTAATCCTATTGTCTGCCACCTTCTTTTATAATAAACAGAACAGCAGCAGAATAATGGCGGCAAATCATGTAGTGACCAGCCTGGATAGTAGTCTCGTGTTGACTTTGAGCGATAGCACTGTTGTGACATTATTGGCACACAGTTCCTTAGAATACCCGGAATCATTTGAAGGCAAAAACAGGGATGTTTTTTTAAAAGGACAGGCTAATTTTCATGTCAAGAGGAATGAACATTTTCCTTTTAAAGTTCACACAAAGGATATCGTAACTACGGTATTAGGTACCATTTTCAATATTAAGAAATCAGGTGATTCAGCCATAGTGGTGGAGGTTTTAAAGGGGAAAGTTAAGGTAAATGCTGCGGCGCAACCCGAATTGTCCGTTTTTGTTTTTCCGCACGAAAAAGCTGTTTTTGTCAAAAATGGTAATCACTTATACAAAAGTCAGATGGAGGCTCCCTTAAAAAATCTGGCTTTCAAAAAGTCCGATTTTAAAGAAATCGCTGCTGAGATTAAAGATACTTACGGAGTTACTTTAATTAATGAAAGCAATAAAAAGAATTTTCATTTTACGGGAGAGTTTAAAAATTCTTCAGCAAAAGAAATTGTAGAAAATATATGTCTTATCGAAAATTTATCCTTTGAAGTTCATGGGGATACCATTTTAATTAAATAAGAATTGTCATTTTTTTAAATTAATCAGGTATGAATAAGATTTCCAGGTTTTCATTTTGGACAAAAATTATTTGCAGCGCTTCGTTCATATTATTCCATTTAAATTCTGCCAAAGCTTACGCTGAAAATAAGGAAACATTTGGCGATGTCTATATTGTTATAAGCAACAATAATGCGACAGTAAACAGCATCTTCAAAAGCATTGAAAAACAAACTTCTTTTTCTTTTGCTTATGATGAAAATGATATCAATCTATCCGAAGAAGTAAGGCTGATAAAAGGGAAGCAACGTTTAAAAAATGTGCTCACGCTTATTTCGAAACAAACTGGCCTTCGCTTTAC
>JBDTJV010000154.1:0-5302 GCA_039935675.1 Ginsengibacter sp.
GAAGATTCGTTATTAGCTTTTAAAAATTGTTCTTCAATTTTTAATAATGCCAATTCTTCTTCAGGAGAAATAGACATTTTTAAAAATCCTTCCATGAAACCTCGCATGATTGCCAGAATCCTGTGGGAGGGTATTTTAGAAACAGGTTCAGAAAAATCAAAATAATCTTTGTATTTAATACCGGCTTCCTGTTTGTCGCTTAAGATTTTACTTTGAACAGTAGCTGAGTGTTCAAAAAGTTTTCTCATTTTGGCACGCACTTCTGCATCTTCATTTACTATCTCCGCAATGATATCGCGAGCTCCTTGCAACGCCATATCTTTATCAGTAATTTTTTCATTTAAGAATTGTTGTACTTCTGTCTCAACAATAATATTTTTTTGTTCGAGTAATAATAATGCTAAAGGTTCCAAACCATTTTCCCTTGCTGTTTGGGCTTTGGTTTTTCTCTTTGGTTTGTAGGGTAGATAAATATCTTCTAACTCATTTAAAGTTGCAGCCTCATCTATTTTCTTTTGCAAAAAGTCAGTCATTTTTCCCTGCTCTGTAATTATTTTTTCAATGAACAATTTTCTATCGGAAAACTCCTGTTGAAACTTAGCTTCTTCCTGTATTTGTTGAATTTGGACTTCGTCGAGAGCCCCGGTTTTGTCCTTGCGATAACGAGCGATAAATGGGATGGTGGATCCTTCAGATAATAAATCCAAAACTGCCAGGACCTGTTTTTCGGGAATAGATAATTTAGTAGCAACCGAGGCTGAATAAGTCTTCATAGAAAATAAATTGCTTTATTTTTGAGGCGGCGAAGGTAAAAAAATATTGATAGTTACAGTATTTTCGTAAGGAGAAGTTATCCAGATTTGGTTTAAAAAAAAAGCTATTGTTTGAAAGAACAATAGCAGTAAACCAACAAATAATCAATTTTCTTATTCTTCCTTTACACCGTCAGATAGATTCAATAATTTCCCTTTTTTCCATGCCTTTAATTCGATTTTATAATTCTTTTTATTTTGTTTGGTCAGGTGTGGGTCATCCAAAGAAATCAAATTTGGGCTTCCTGCATTAACCCAAGCTGTGTACCAAAAGCAAGCCACATCGTAAATAGACCGGGTTAATTGTTCCTGGATCATTCCGTCCAAAGCTTTATTAAATGCTCTTGCATAGTCGTCAGAAAAAACAGGCGAATTATAAAACAATACAAGCTTCCCGTTACTATCTTTTTTGTACATATTTTCTTCATTAAACTGACTCCTTACCTGGCGGTCTTTTTCAAGAATAGTGTCTACTAATGCATGAGAACGGGCAATAATTTTCCATGTTTCAGCCGGAATATCACTAATGTATTTTGCGGGTGGTGTTTTGAAATCATAACTATTTGCGAACATTTCCGGCAATCTAGTCTCCCACAAGGAATGAATTCCTTTTTGATGAGTTAATTGGCCATCATAATTGGAAGTATTATGAAGTGGCTGGTTAGCATCGCCGAGATAATGGGACAGGTCAGCAGCAACAAACAGTATTTCTGATTTATTTCTTTTTTTAAAAGCTCTTGTAAGAGCCGCAGTCATATCCTGAATATGCCAGGGAAGATCACCATGTTTATTCAAAAAAGCGCTGTCATATTTTTCATAAGCTTCTTTTGTGGTCTGCGGAAATGAATTAATAGGGATTTTGAAATCCTCAACATCAAGGAAATGCCGTGCCGGTTCATTCTTGTCTCCAAGAATGGCGCGTCTCAGATCAGGAACTACGGCTCCCTCCGTGATAAAATCAATATGGTTATAAAAGAAACTTTGCATCGGTTCAGGTAGTGCAAAAACCGCTGCACGGCTTATATGCTTGTGTCCCCATTGGCCCCATGCGAAAACCAAAGAGATACCTGCACTCGTAAATAAGATCAATAAGACAATTCTTAAAAATTTTGTTTTCATTCAAACAGAGTTTAATTTGTTTCAGAGAGTTTATGGTGTTAAATATAGGAATGATTCTCTACAATATTTATAAGGAATTTTTATGAAATAGATCAAACATTGACTACCAGTGATTTCAATATTTACAATTAGATTTGATTACTCAAATTTCCCCAATGAGGACTATAAAATATTTGGCGTTTGCTTTTCTTATTTTTCTTTTCAACGCTTCGGTGGGACAAGTGAAATTTCATAAATCACATTCTTCATTTAAGGTAGTTGGATATTATTTTCTTCGTTCTGCCCTAAATGATAGGACATACGCGGATTCAAACTACACGTTTTTAAATAAAATAACTCATTTAAATATTGCGTTCATAAATCCTGATACCAGTGGAATTTTTGAGCAAAGCCTTGCTATTGACACCCTAATAAAAAAAGCACACCATAAAAAGGTAAAGGTGCTCGCATCCATTGGCGGTGGCGGATCGCACGAATATTTTAAAACTTTATTAGCCGAAAACAACAGGAAGGCATTTATTTTGAACATCCTTCTTTTGGTCAAAAGATATGATTTTGATGGGATAGATGTAGACCTGGAAGGAAGCGACATCACTGAAAATTATGGAATTTTTATCACAGAATTGTCGGCTTCTTTACACCATGAAAAGAAATTGATCACCGCGGCAATTGCCACCACTTATAAGGATCTTCTCCCGGATATAGCATTGAAACAATTCGATTTTGTAAATATTATGTCGTATGATCTGACTGGACCTTGGCGTCCCCAGGATGCCGGCGATCATTCTCCTTTTTCGATGGCGGTCGATGACCTAAATTACTGGCACAATGAAAGGGCTATTCCAAAAGAAAAGTTGGTTCTCGGCCTTCCCTTTTACGGATATGGTTTCAGCCCCATGGATTCTCCTGTAGTAAGCATGAATTATCAACAGATCAGTAGTTTATACCCCGACAATTTAAATTCAGATACTTTATTGATGCCGGGAAACGTGACAATGTATTTCAATAATATCGCTACCATTAAAAGGAAAACAAAACTGGCTATGCAAGAGGGTGGCGGAGTTATGATCTGGCAATTACTGGGAGATGCAAAGGGAGAAAATTCACTTTTAAATGCTATCAATGAAGTGGCTAATGGAAAGTAGTTTTATTGGTTCAGGCAAATTTCCAAAAAGCTTAATAATTTAGAAAATATTTTCTAAATTATTTTTTTACCAGGGAATGATTTATTAAAGTTTGTTTACGGTGAGGAAAGGAAATTTGATTTTAAAAAATAGATCTAGCGACAATAAACGAACAAATGATGTGAATTCTTAATCCTGGGGTTTTAATAGCTACAGATTTTGTTTAAAAAAAATGGATTTTTAAAATTTTAATAGCTCAATAACTTTTAAAAAGCTTAGAAGTCAACATGTCCCCTTACTGCAAAGGCATTTACCGGACCGCGATCTTTGTTATATCCGGGATTATTTACAAACTGGTAATCTAAACCAAGTGAAAAGAATTTTGTAAGGTGCGTATTATAATAGGCTTCAATGATTGCTTCGTGACCATAATTTAAATTTCCGTCTCCAATTATAAAACCATAACCTCCTGCTTTCAAAAACTCTTTGTGGTCCTGGGAAATACCATTGATCACCGAAGCTAGCCCAAATACATCATTAGGGCATTTCCAAAGACTTCCTTTAATGGATAATCCGGCACTTAAAGTTTGATCAATCTCGGTAAATGCCCAGGTAGCATCTTTGCCATCATTCCATCCTGCACGAATAAAAATTCCTAACCAATGATTCAACTGTTGATCGCCGCTGAACCCGATAGTATACTTTTTACCTCCAAAAGTTTTCCCTTTTGCATTACCTGAGAACACATTTAGAAGATTCGTATCATTTGTCTTAATTGCCTCAAGGCCGGATTGATAGGAAGGAGCCCTCGAATACATTTCTGAAAATAAAAGACTGAGTGTCCCAGGGTTTTTATTCAAAGAAATTTTTCTTTCAATCTCAATAGTTTCCGAATGGGCCTTGGTAAAATCATATTCCATTTCCGGAGAATTGGCAATTGAAGGCACTGTAACACTTGCAACCCTTATTGTCCACATTGGTTTAATAAATTCGGTCACAATTCCAAATGTATATCCCCGAGTATTTGCAGGATAATCCCATGCTCCGTTTGACATGAGCGACCAGTTGAAAAATTGTGTTCTCGGGTCGTGGCTGTATTGGTTATCGTCAAAAAAATCACTAATTGCAAATTTTCCCGCGCTTATAGTAATACGTTCTGATGGTACTTTCCCCTTGATTTGATTAATATCGTCGTCTACATTTTCAAAAGAGTCTTTGGACAAAGGAATTTGTTGTTGAAAAAAAGCACGGGCAATGAACACAGAAGGTGTTGCATCTCCAACCCGGTATGTTTCTCCATTCAAAGCTCCTGCAACTCCTAAAGAACCCCCTAATCCCTGTCCACCGGAGATTTCCGAATTAAAATAAAAAGCGCCATTTTTCCATAATTTCCTTCCAAGAAATAGAGTTGAAGTGATACTGGTTGCGCCCCATTCTGCCTTGGAAGGTAAACTGTTATTTCCACTGTAAAGTGATTTAAAAGAAAGGTGGTCCTGCGAAATAACCGTTAGTTGGAAATGAGCCGTTGATTTGATGTTAGCTAAGGAATCGCTACCTGATTGAGCAAAAACGGAATTAATTGTGAATAGGTACAGTAAAAAAAGCACAATGAAATTTCTCACTCCCATTTATTTTCCGATATATATTTTAAGAATTAGGTGCAATCCAGTTAATCGATTCAAAGTTTTATTCTACTCATCAAAAATGAGCGAAATCCATTTCAAAATTTCCCTTGATCCTCTCCATGGAAGGGTTGAAATAACCAAATTTTAATGAAGGAAATTCTTCTCTTATTAAATCCATCATTTGGCTGATTCCTATGCATTCTCCTGTTTCTGTTACGCCGATTTTCCCCAAATACCAATCCGGATCTATATTAAAATTTCTCCATTGGATCATTTTCAGCCCGGTAGATTTAATGAGGATTCTGAGTGCTTCATATTCCTCCACACTATCCGTCATTCCGGGAAATACAAAATAATTAATACTTGTCCAGCCGCCGTAACTGTTTACCACTTTCAGGCTTTCAATAATGTCATTAAATTCATAATTATTCGGGCGGTAATAAGGATTATAAATGTTTTCCCTTGAAGAATTCGTGCTTACCCGAATGCTGTTTAATCCCGCTTCACACAAGGCTTTTACTGCTTCAGGATCGCTACCGTTGGTGTTGATATTAATGCTTCCTTTTTGAGTATGCTTTCTGATTTCTTTTATAGACTCGGCTATCGTTTTCCACATTAACAG
>JBDTJV010000155.1:0-11049 GCA_039935675.1 Ginsengibacter sp.
GGCAAATGAAGATCTTCATAATGAAAATCTTTTACTACTCCTACAATATTGTAACTAAAATTCTTTCCCTGGAAATCGAAATATAGTTTTTTTCCGATTGATTGCTGTGGCGAAGCAAAACCGAGCTCGTTTACGGCTTTTTCATTTAGAATGATGGCCTGCGAAGTGTCGGAAGGAAAATCATCAGAAAATAATCTGCCGGCAACAGGATTGATTTCCAGGGTTTGCAGAAACCGGTTATCGACAAAATTCATCCTGATGTCTTTTCCCTGTTGCATACTTTCGCCTTGTTTGTATAATATATTGTCTGAAAAATTGGTGATGCCCGGGTAATAAGCAGACGCACCTACATTCTCAACAAATGATTGTTTTAGTAATTCACTTTTGAAGGGTTCATAAATTTTTTTTGCATTTGCACTGCGCAAAGGGATTACAATTTGGCTTTCCTTATCAAAGCCCAGGTTGGCTGATCGCATGTAATTCATCTGTTGGGCGATCACTACGGAAGCTACAATTAGGACAACAGAAATTACAAATTGAAAAATTACCAGCCCTTTTCTTAGGGAAACGGCTGCAAAAGAGTTGGAGAATTTTCCTTTTAAAACTTTTACTGGTTTAAAGGAAGACAGGTAGAATGCCGGGTAGCTTCCGGCGAGTAAACCAGTAATTATTGATAACAATAAAAAAGCACCAACTATTAAAATATTGGAAGAAGTGAGGGAAAGTTCTTTGCCTGACAAGGCGTTGAATGCAGGTATCAACAGTTTGGTAAAGACCATCGCGAAAAAGAAAGCGATCAAACTCATCATGACTGATTCGCCTAAAAACTGTGCGATCAGAAATCTTTTTTCCGCGCCTAAAACTTTTCTGATACCTACTTCAGATGAGCGTTTAGAAGAGCGCGCTGTAGCGAGATTCATAAAATTGATGCAAGCGATGAGCAAAGTAAATAAAGCGATAGAACCAAGAATGTATAAGTAAGTTAAACTGCCACTTGGCGTCACATCGGCGTCGGTCATAGAATGTAAATGAATGTCTTTTAAGGCAATGAGATATTGGCTTTTATAAAATCCATACGCTCTTAAATCTTTGCCGGCATATTTATCAACAAATGCCGGAAATTGTGCGGTTAATCTTTTAGGATCCGCTCCGGGCTTCAGTAAAAAATAGGTAAAATACAGATTGTTATTGGCGAGGTTCGTGCCGGCATTTTTTATCATGTCAGAAAATGTTCCACCCATCGTGCTAAGGAAAAATCTTCCGTCAATGTGTGAAGGTTGATGAATAGGTTTAAAAACCCCGGTTACTAAAAAATCATGATCGCCATTGGTGCTGCTGCTGACATGAATTACTTTGTTGATCGCTGACTGGTTGCCAAATATTTTTTGGGCAATTTCCTCACTTAATACAATTGTATTAGGATTGCTTAATGCGGTTGCGGGGTTTCCTTCGACAAAGTGATAGGTGAATATTCTGAAAAAAGTTGAATCAGCGACAAAGCCCTTTGTTTCATAAAAAGATTTTTCTATTCCATTAGATTCCCGGTATTGCAAAAGAGTTTTGTCTTCATTATACAATCTTGCAAGGCGCGTTGTTTGCTGTATTTCAGGGAAAACCTCCTTCATGATTTCTCCCATTGCGGCGGGAGTATTGGGAAGTTTTTTAAAATTACCCAAGCCTTGAAATTCAGTACCAACCTGGTAAATCCGGTCTGCATTTTTTTGATAACGATCATAGCTCGTTTCATTTATAATATACAAAGTGATGAGCATACAACAAGTAAGTCCCGTTGACAATCCAAGAATATTGATGAAAGAAAAAGTTTTATTCTTCATCATATTTCTCCAGGCAATCTTGAAATAATTCTTCAGCATCCTTATTTAGTTTTGTACTTCGTATTCATGATTTTAGATTCCGAATTAATAAGAAATATAATAATCTCACCTAAATGCTCTATACTTTAACAAAAATTGATGCCATTAGTGAACCAACTGCTTTTCAATAGTTTATGGAGAATAATAAAACGTAAGTGTTCGTTTTTGATACACTTGCTGTGCCGTTTTGATACAGTATAAGAGATGAAAACTGGTTTTACCTGGAAAGGTAACCGGAGAGTTATTTGGATTTAACTTCGATAATTATTTTGCATTAGTTATTCACCTTTAAATGTTTCTTGGTTTAATCCGTTCTCAAACTCTTCACCGGATTAGCCATCGACGCTTTTATCGCCTGGAAACTAACCGTGACTAATGCAATGAAAATAGCAATACAACCGGATAACAAAAACATCCACCAGCTAATATTGATCCTGTATGCAAAATCCTGTAGCCAGTTATTCATAATGTACCAGGCAATTGGTGTAGCCACAATAATAGCTGCGCCAACCAGCAATAAAAAATCTTTTGATAATAACCGAACAATTCCTCCAACACTTGCTCCCAGCACTTTTCGAATTCCTATCTCTTTTACTCGCTGCTTCGCGAATAATGATATTAATCCAAACATGCCCATAGCGGCAATGAGGATTGTCAACAGCGCGATGTAATTGGTAACTTTTAATATTCCATCAAGTAAAGCATATTGTTGGTCAACCTTATCCGCTATTAGTTCATAGCTAAAATCTCTGCGGCTGGGCATGGTTTTAAAAGCCTGTTCCAATTGATTCATAACGGGTTTCATATAACCGGCATCTGTTCTTACACTGAGGTATCGATTTTCGAGATTTGGTTTTCCTCCATACCATTGAATAAGAGGTTCAATGTTATTTTGTAAATCCTGGTAATGAAAGTTTTCCATGACTCCTACCACATTATAGGTGGTGGTTTCTTCACCTTTCGCTTTTATTTTTTTTCCTACTGCATCTTTCCATCCAAAAGCGACCATTGCCGAACGATTAATCATTACCGCATTTTTTTCGGAAGCAGCCAGGTTATCATTAAAATTTTTACCCTGTATTATGTGTATTTGATAAGTGGGAACGTAGCCTGCATCTGCTGGTTCCTGTCTTAACATAACTTCTTTACTTGTCGAAGGATCAACGTAATTATTATAATTCTGATCGTAAGCAGTTGGTACAACGTTGTTGGTAGATACTGATTTTACATGCGGATCATTTTTAAGAGTATTTAAAATACTTTCAAAACGAGCATCTGCCGATTTTTGGTCACGAAAAGCAAGGCCTAAATTTACAACCGCTACATTGTCTTTATTAAAACCAAGAGATGAAGATTTCATATAGCTCATCTGCCGGTTAAAAATGATGGCCACACAAATAAGAGTAATGGCCAATACAAATTGAACCGTGATAAATATATTACGAAGCCTGCTTCCTTTATAATTATTCGAGGTGATCTTTCCTTTTACAGCGTCCGTTACTTTTACTGTCGCTATTTTAAGCGCGGGCATGCTGGCAGCAATTATGGTAAATATAATCCCAATACCTGCAAACAGAATAATCAATGGATAATCTTTGGAAATTCCGGTTTCAATTTCGCCCCATTTATCTTTGAGCATGCTATTTATAGCCGGTAAAAGAAGCAATGAAAATAGCAGCCAAGCAAATAAAACCGATATAAATACCACCAATCCATTTTCGAAACAGAACTGGGTAATAATATTTTTTCTGCTTCCGCCAATCATTTGTCTTACGGCCACTTCCTTACTGCGTGCATACATGGCCGCAGCATTGAGGTTAATAAGATTTACCAATATGATCAATAAAATAAATATGCCTGCGCCAATAGCGCCTTTAATGATGACACCAATAAGGCCCGATTGTTCCTGCAATATTTTACTAAATGGTACTGCAAAAACGCTGCAGTTTTTTTCTTCAGGAGCATAGTTCAGTTTTACAATTGATGCTATTTGTGCGTCGAGCTTTTTTGGATCACTATTTTTTCGTAATCTTAAATAATTTGAAGCGAAGGTATTATACCAGTTGTTGCCCTGTTTAAAGCCAGGGTTTGATTCAAGTATAGCAGTCGGTAATAATATTTCTGGTTTCACCGTACAATTGTTAGGCACATGTTTCAAAACACCTGTAACCGTCAGTTGCATTGAGTCATCGGCAGTAATGATTTTACCAACAGGATTTGTATCTCCAAAAAACTTTTGTGACATTTCATCTGATAGCACAATCGAAAATTTATCATTTAAAGCTGTAGCAGGATTGCCATATTTAAAAGGGAATTGAAATACTTTAAAATAACCTGTATCCACAAACTCTGTCGTTTCCTGGAATTCTTTATTATCATATTTTAACCACGGGTAATACCAGCTTTGGATATGTGATGCTGCTATTACTTCGGGGCATGTTTTTACAATTTCTCCGAGTAAAGGATAAACTGTTTGGGTAAACGGGTTGCCGCCAGGGACACCAGTTTTCAGGTAATACATCTGGTTCATTCCTTTTAGATTATCGTTGGTGGTTACGTATTGATAGATCAATAGAGACAAAGCCATAATGCTTGCCAGGCCTGTAGATAATCCAATAATATTAACTGCGCTAAAGAGCTTGTTTTTTGTTAACTGTCGCCACGCGGATTTGAAATAATTTTTAAACATTGTCTGAACTATATTTTATATGATTACCTGATTTTATGATTATTGCCTGAATCATGATTTTATCTTTTATGGTAAGACAACAATACAATGAGTTATTTAAATTGTACCTATTAAATTCAGCCTTTCCTTTTTGCGGCTCATATTTTATTATTTATTATGAAACCGATGTTTGACTTGTGATACCGGCCGACAGCTACTTCTATGCAGTAAACAAACAAATATTTAATAATTCTATTTTCCTTATTTTCCCAATAGCTAATCAGCACATTATCGAATTAGCCAATCACTCACTTCTCAAACTCTCCACCGGATTTGCCATCGCTGCTTTGCCTGCTCTTAGACATAAAATAGAAAGGGCAATCGTTATCATTATAATTCCACTTAGTAAAAATATCCACCAGCTTAAGCCTATATGGTAGGCAAAGTTCTGTAGCCAATTATGTGTAAGCCACCATGCTACCGGAACCGCAATTACAAAAGCTGCCGCCAGTAACTTTACAAAGTCAACGGATAATAAAGTGATGATTTGTCTTACGGAAGCGCCTAATACTTTTCGTACTCCTATTTCTTTAATTCTACTATTGGTCATAAAAATTACAAGCCCCAACAAGCCCAGGCAACTGATAAAAATAGCAACACCGGCAGACCAGGTTAACAGCGTTGAAAGTTGTTGATCTGCTTTATAAAAATTACTGATTTTTTTATCGAAAAATGTGTAATCAAAATCATCAGTGGGATAAATGCTTTTCCAGTCAGTTTGAATTTTCGCGATCGTGTTTTTCCACGTGGATGGATCTTTTTGCAAAGCTACGTGCATCATGTATCCACGCTTTGGCTGGGCATAATATATTAATGGATGAATAGCGGTTCTGACAGATGCCAGGTTAAAATCTTTCATCACACCTACTATCGGCAAAGGAGAATTTCCGAATTCTACAAAATGATTGATGGCATCTGCTGGATGCGTAAAGCCAAGTTGCTTTGCCAGGGTTTCATTAATCAGTAATTCGTTGGCGGTATCAGAAGCGGTTATATTTCTTCCTGCCATTAGTTTAATATTATAAACACTTAAATAAGAAGTGTCGCCACTCCGGGAATCCACATCCAATTTTACTTCTTTACCTTTTTCCTTATAAGAAATTCCTGTGCTCATGTATCCACCCATTGCAGGAGTTTGATTCCCCAGGCTTACATTTTGTATTCCGGGGATTTCTCTTAATTCATTCCTTAAAATAAACTTTTTATTGTTGGGATTTTGAAAATCAAAAGGCACATTAAAATTGATAATAGCATCTTTACGAAAGCCCATATCTTTTTGTAACGCATAATTTATTTGCTGGTCAACGACCATCATTCCAATGATAAAAACCTGGGCTATCACAAACTGGAATACGATAAGTGTTTTGCGCAACCATGCGCTTCGGGTGGTGCCTGAATTATTTATCACGCTATTTTTCAAAACCGATACGGGTTTAAATTTTGTGAGTATAAAAGCGGGATATAACCCTGCGATCACACTTACAACAATTACCAGCAGCAGTAGGAAAAGCCATACTGAAGGCTGATCCAGGAAATAATTGAATTGTAATCCTTCCGGTATAAAACCGGTAAATGCTTTTATCAATAAAGGTGTAATGGCAACAGATAAAATAGCGGTACAAAGCGTAAGCAAAAATGTTTCTGATAAAAACTGCCAGACAAGCTGCACTTTTTTACTCCCCAATGTTTTACGGATACCAATTTCCTTGGCTCTTTCGGCCGCGGATGCTGTAGACAGATTGATAAAATTAATAGCGCCAAGCAATAAAAGAAACAGAGCAAGCAGTTCCAAATTATTTACGGTTGATTTGTTTACACTTCCTTCAAAAGCGGTGTTGGTATGCACGTCGCTTAAAGGTTGCAGGCGATGAATATTTTTTGCATCGTCCGGATCTTTATTGTGTTCTTTAAAAATAGCAGCAAGTTGCTTGTTGATTTGCGCAGGCTGCACGCCAGGTAATAGTTTAACTATTAGTTGCGAAATAGAATTCGTGCTGTTCCATTCGCCCCAGTTGTAAAGGGGTTTAAGATTGCCTGATGAAATAGTTGACAGTGAAATAAAAGCTTCGTATTTAAAATCGCTGTTTGCTTTTAAATCTTTTATAATGCCGGTTATAGTGGTTTGCAGTGTATCACTAAACACTACTGTTTTACCAATTAAATCGTTTATTGAAATGTTTGGAAAATATAGTTTTGCACGTTTTTCGCTCAATACTAAACTGTAAGGATTCTGTAGTGATTTATTTAGATTGCCCGCAAGCCATTCGTGTGGAAATATTTTAAAGTAATTGCTATCTGCAAAAGCAATGCTTTCCTGCTTTTTAAAAACTTTTAACGGCTTATTGTTTCCTTCGGGAATCGCAACTTTTGTATCCTCATCGTTATACTGGAAAATAGGGGCAGAGACTTCGATTCCCGAAACACTACTCTGTACTGATTCATGCGTTGGTGCGGGTACACCGGCATTTTTCCAGTCATCACTTTCACTTACAACCCGGTAAATGCGTTCTCTGCCTGGCTCATATTTATCAAAGCTAAAATCATATTCCACCACCATGAAAATAATAAGTGCGGAGCTAATACCAATAGAAAGCCCTAACACATTAATAAGTGTGGTGACTTTATTTTTTCTAAAAATTCTTAATGCGGTTTTGAAATAGTTTTTAAACATACTTTTTTCGTTTATACCTAACCGTTATATCATAATCTTTACAGTAAACCGAAAAATACTCAAGATTTCTATTCTCTTAATTCACGAATTAGCTGATCAACATATTGGCATATTTCTATTCTCTTCTCAAACTCTTTACAGGATTGGCTATTGCGGCTTTTATTGCCTGGAAACTTACCGTAGTTAAGGCAATTACGATCGCTATTATACCTGCCAATAGAAAAACATTCCAGCTAATTTGTATCCGGTAATTGTAATTTTGTAACCATTTATTCATCAACCACCATCCAATGGGTGTTGCTATCAATATAGAAATCACAACCAATACAACAAATTCCTTAGAAAGCATCTGCACAATACTTTGAATATTGGCGCCTAAAACTTTTCTTATGCCAATTTCTTTCTGCCTGTTTTCCGCCATGTATGCCGCCAGTCCGAATAAACCGAGACAGGAAATAAATATAGTTAAACCCGCAAATAATGCCGCAAGCGTTACGGTCTGTTTTTCATCGCTGAATTTTTGTTGGTATTCTTCATCTACAAAATGATAGGTGAACGGATAAGCAGGGTTGTATTTTTTAAAGACCTGTTCCGCTATTCTCAGGTTATCGGCCATATTGTTTTTGCTGTTGAAACGAAGGACAGTTTGATACGTCCACCAGTTAGTAGCCACGACAATCATCGGCTTTACGGGATCGAAAGGAGACGCAATAATGAAATCTTTGAATACGCCAACGATCGTTAAATTTTTTCCTCCTTCATTTATATACTTTCCGACAGGATCTTTCATTTGCATTTCCCTGACAGCAGTTTCGTTTAACATAACTGCTGCACTATCTGATGGGAAATTTTTCATATCAATATCACGGCCATCAATTAATTGCAGGCCCATTGTTTTTGTAAAATCACCATCTGTTCCTATCCGCGAGAAAACAATGTTTGCATCATCCTGGTTGGAACCTTGCCATGAATATCCTGCTTGTGTTCTTCCATCCACGGTAACACCAAGGCTGTTTTTACACATGGCAGTAATTACATTTTTATTGATCAATTCATTTTTTATCAGGTCATAATTTTTCCGGATATCTCCTTCTATAGGCACTTCTACCAGGTTGTTGATATTATATCCCGTGTTGCGATTCTCAACAAATTTTATTTGATGATAGACAATGATCGTTGATATAATTAAAATGATGGCGATCGAAAATTGGGTAACTACTAATATTTTTCGTGGAGTAAAAATGCTTTTATGTGATACAATAGTTCCTTTCAAGACCTTTAAAGGTTTGAACGCAGAAAGAAAAAAGGCAGGATAACTGCCTGCCATCAATCCAGTAAATAATATAAAAGCTACTAATGCAAGCCATAACGCAGGGTTTTTAAAATCGAGAGACAAAGATTTGTGAATGAAATCATTAAAGGATGGTAAGGATAATTCCACAATGATCAGCGCAAGGATTCCCGCAACAGTGGCCATAACAATTGACTCACATAAAAACTGGATAATTAAGCTTTTTTTACGGGCGCCAATTACTTTTCTTACACCTACTTCTTTTGCTCTTTTTTGACTTTGTGCGGTGCTTAAATTCATGAAATTAATACAGGCGATCAGCAATACCAGCAACGCTATAATTAATAACAGACGAATAGTATCTATTTTTCCACCAACCGGTTTCCCATTTTCAAAAGTTGAGTACAAATGCAATTTACTCACCGGGTAAATAAACATTTCGGTGTTCTTTTCCTTTGTATATTTTTCAAGTTCATTCTTTATTTTATAATTGAAATCTTTTGCCGAAGTGTTTGGCTGAAGTTGGATATAGGTATTATAAGTATAGTTATCCCACGTATTTCCATAGATGTTTTCATTAGGTGCTAATGAAACAAGATAGTCGAAATCGAATTGAGTATTGGAAGGCAAATTTTTCAGAACGCCGGTTACTTTATAACCTTCTTTATTATCGATAGTTATGATCTTATTCATCGCATCTTCGTTACCAAATAATTTATCGGCTAAATCTTTTGTTACCACAATATCGTTGGGGTCGTCCAATGAATGACCGGCATTGCCTTCCAGGAAAGGGAAAGTAAACATGGATAAAAAGGGTTTATCAACATCATTGCCTTTAGCCTTAATACTTTTGCCTCGATAATTAAAAAGCCTTTCAGAAGTCCAGTAAATACGCGCTGTATTTTTTACTTCCGGAAAATCATTCTTTAATACTTTGCCCATTGGCCCTGTAGTGACATCCATTGTTGAGACATAGCCATTATTATTGCCGCGCACATATAATTTATAAAGCGAACTTTGATTGGTATAGAACTTATCATAACTTAATTCATTTTGAACCCAAATCATGATCAGCAATGCAGCAGCCATGCCTACTGCTAACCCAAACACGTTGATAAAAGAAAAGACTTTATTCTTTTGTAAGTTCCTAAAAGCGACTTTAAAATAATTTTTTATCATCTTTTGAGTTTTGTTCGTTATTGTTAGTTTGTAGAAATCACCTGGGCCTGGAATTGGAATTCCTTTTAAACCTAATCTTAATTATGTTTGAACCATTCGGTTAAATACAAGAAATTTAATGCCATTTAATATTTTATTAATAATCAGCGGGTTAAAGAGTGAAAAAAATTAAAACTGTCCGGTTTTGATACAATTACTGTCGCGGTTTTGATACACACAATATGAAAAATTTTAAGGAGAATATTTTTGATTGGGCAATAAAATATATAAAAACTTTAGGGTAAATAAGAACGAAAAGAGATTGGTTAACAGGAATAAATGCTATTTTTAAAAGATTAAAAGCGAAGTGCCTAAGACTTATTTTTTTAGAGAGCAAATTAAGAATCACGGATATTTCTTCGTTTACCAGAAAAGGAAATTCCGTGTTAGTGATTTGAAGGGGATGAAACAATTGATCAGGGTATTTCGTAATTAATGAAAAAAAAGGAGTAAGAATTTAAATGAGATCATTAAAAGCACAGCATAGTATCCTTGCAGATTCCTTCGAACAAATAGAAATTATTGAACACGGATATGCAGCTGATTTTTCATTAATTCCTTTTCAGCAAAAGCTGGAGGAATCGGGCTTGTATCCTTTAAAGCCAATAAAGCCGGAGATTTTCCAGGTAAATATTGGAAAAATGTGCAATCAAACATGCAATCATTGTCACGTAGATGCAGGGCCAGACAGAAAAGAAATTATGACCAGGGAAACGATGCAGCTTTGCCTTGATGTTTTGAAAAATAATGTGCAATTTATTAAAGTGGATATCACAGGTGGAGCACCGGAATTAAATCCGGATTTTCGATGGTTCGTTGAAGAAATTTCCAGGCTTAACCGGAAAATTTTAGTCCGATGTAATCTTACAATAATTGTTGCCAATAAAAAGTATTTTGAGCTTCCTCAATTCTATAAACAACACCAGGTTGAGGTAGTTTCTTCTCTTCCCTGTTATACCAAAAAAACAACAGATGGCCAGCGAGGCAATGGCGTATTTGAGGATAGTATTAAAGCACTGAAGATGCTGAATGAAATTGGTTATGGGCAAGAAGAAACCGGGTTAGTGCTTGATCTTGTTTATAATCCGGCAAGCGACAATTTACCGCCGTCGCAACCAGCATTGGAAAAAGAATACAAACAGCAATTGATGGAAAAATTCAGTATTGCATTTAACAATCTGTATGTTATTACCAATATGCCGATCAGCCGCTATCTTGATCACTTGCTTGTGAGCGGAAATTATGAAAGCTATATGGAAAAGTTGAC
>JBDTJV010000156.1:0-3619 GCA_039935675.1 Ginsengibacter sp.
CAACAACTCTGAATGGCCTTCAAATAAAGGGGCAGGTGCGCCATATTGAAAAGATAAATATTGGAAAAAAAGAAGCATTTATTGTTGCAAGAAATAATGATAGTACAATGGTGATTCAATTTACTGACAAGCAAAATAAATAATCTCAAAAACCAGGAATTCTTTCTTTCAGTTTGAAAATAAAAAGATTAATTGTTTAGGTTACTCAGGTTTGTTTATCATCAATCTTAATCAACCTAAAAAAGTGCAACCTAAAGTATTTTTACTATATCCAAAAAAAGCAATCTTACGTTTCTTTTAGTAATTTCTGAATCGTAAAACTTTAGTAATACTACTATTGGTAAAAAATAATTTGTGCTTAACTTTGCATTATATCTACAATGTTATGACCTCGTTAATTGGTTATTAACAATTTGAGATTAATCTCCAATTCCCTGAAAAACTTAATATCATTCCTGGTTGCTTTTGAACAAACGTTTTAAAAATCGATTAAGATAAATTTATACATCCTAGTGAAAACCAAGCCCGTTTAATGGCTTTCAATTTTAACCCAGCAGAAGCGCCGGGATTAAATGAATGAAAGAGCCGTCTCGATGTTGAGGCGGCTTTATTATTTATAAAATATTTGAAATACTCATTTTTTGGGGAATAGGGCGAGAATTTTATTTAAAATTTTTATAGCTCTTGAAAATTTGACAATAAATCGTTTTCCTTATTATTATGTCTCACTAAAAAAACGATTTCGTAAAAACATGAACGATTTTTATAGGGAATCTCCTGATAATTGATCAAAACCTTCTATTTTTACAACCATAATACAGTAAGCAAACAATTAATCAGGAATTCCATTTTCCTTCTTCAAACGGGTTTCCAAGTATTTCAATCAATCTAAAACCAAAAAACAAATGACGCCAATTAACATTTCGATGTCTGATTCCCTGGAAAAAATAAATGTTGAGATTTTTAAAACGCCGAAAGATGGTTCTGTATATGTTGCGCGGTTAATTTCTCTGTTAATCAACGAAAAAAATGCGCAGGGTAAAAAGGCAGTGATTGGCCTTGCTACTGGTTCTACACCGAAATCATTGTATGAGGAATTGGTAAGAATGCATACCGAAGAAGGGCTGAGTTTTAAGAATGTAATTACTTTCAACCTTGACCAATATTACCCGATGGAAGCTGATGCCTTAAACAGCTACCATTATTTTATGAGGAAATATTTATTTGAACAAACAGATATTGATCCTGAAAATTATTTTTTGCCTAATGGCATGATCCCAAAAGATAAGATCAAAGAACATTGTGCGGATTACGAAAGAAAGATTGAAGAAGCAGGAGGAATAGATTTACAAATTTTAGGAATTGGTGTAAATGGCCACATTGGTTTTAATGAACCGGGTTCTCCAATGTATTCCAAAACCCGTTTGATCTCTCTTGATAATTCTACCAGGATGGCAAATTCGCAGGAATTTGGAAACATTTCTGAAGTACCAAGAATGGCCATCACAATGGGTATCAGCACGATTATGAAATCGCGGAAGATCATTCTGATGGCCTGGGGCAAAACAAAAGCACCCGTAATCCAAAAAGCAGTTGAAGGAAAACCAACAGAAGAAATTCCGGCATCTTTATTACAGCATCATGATAATTGTTCATTTGTGCTGGACGAATTTGCGGCTTCTGAGCTCACAAGATTTAGGTCTCCATGGCTTACCGGCGAGTGCGAGTGGACTCCAAAAATGGTCAAAAAGGCTGTTATTAATATGGCCATGCAATTGAATAAGCCTGTTTTAAGCCTTACTGATCATGATTATAATGAATCTGGATTAAGCGATCTCCTTGTAGAAAAAGGAAACTCTTATGATATAAATCTTGAAGTGTATTACATGCTTCGTGATTCAATTACCGGTTGGCCTGGTGGAAAACCAAATGCGGTCATTCCTAATCATCCTGAAAGAAGCGAACCTTACCCAAAACGTGTACTGATATTTTCCCCTCATCCTGACGATGATATTATCAGTATGGGCGGCACTTTCATGCGCCTGCACGACCAGGGTCATGATGTAAATGTTGCCTATCAAACCAGCGGAAACATCGCAGTAACAGACGAATTTGTGACCAGGTTCCTGGACTTCGCAGTGGGCTTTGAAAAAATATTTCATATTGATGATACCATCAGTCAAAAAATATTTGCACAATCCTCAAAGTATTTAAAAAATAAAAAAAGCACCGAACAGGATAGCCCTGAAATCCGTGAAATCAAAGGTTTGATACGCCGTTGCGAAGCGAGAGCTACCTCCAAATATGTCGGACTAAATGATGACCAGATCCATTTCATGAACCTTCCGTTCTATGAAACTGGTACGATAGAAAAAAAACCAATGGGACCGGAAGATGTGGATATAACAGTGAAGCTTATGCGAAAAATAAAACCGCAACAGATTTTCTGCGCAGGTGATTTAGCTGATCCTCATGGCACTCATAGAGTTTGTCTTGACATTATCCTTGCAGCCCTCGATGTGATCAAAAAAGAAAAAGATAACGAATGGCTCAGCGACTGTTACGTGTGGCTTTATAAGGGAGCGTGGGAAGAATGGGATATCAGTGAAATTGAAATGGCTGTTCCAATGAGTCCTGAACAGGTAAGAAAAAAAAGATACGGTATTTTTATCCACCAATCTCAAAAAGATTCAGTTCCTTTCCAGGGAAGTGATGAACGCGAATTCTGGCAAAGAGCCGAAGAAAGAAACGCCAATACTGCCAATTCGTACGCGAGCCTTGGCCTCACTAAATATGCGGCTATAGAAGCATTTGTAAGATTGAAATCGGCTTTGGAAGATAATGAGATTCAATATTGAATTAGGTGAATAAATTGATTGATCATTATCAGGAAAAGATCCGGAGACAAATGCCTTTTTTACAGAATATTATATCCCAACAGTATAGATGGATTAATGAAACGGATGATTAGAGGCAGCGCAGTAAAATCAAATGCATCTGACGTTTTGAAAAAACGCTACATCAGAAAAAACCCTTTCTATTATATCACTTTCTGGTTATTCAGTTTACTGTGATTTCTACTGTAAAGAAAATAAATAAACAGACCGATAACAAGCCAGATTAAAAAACGCATCCAGTTGGTAAATCCTAATTCTGTCATTAGGTAAAAGCAGCTTGCCAATCCTAAAACAGGGATCAGTGAAAGCTTTTTTACAAAAGATACAATCGTTATTCCTGTAGAAAGAATTACAAAAAGAAAGAACGGTAATTTATCCCTGAAAACTTCCCAGCCATCCGTAAAATCAAAAAGTCCCAGAAAATTTTTCCAGAAAAAAATAATGCCTACAATAAATAAGACCGGAACTATGAACTGAGAATTTATATAAGGAATTTTAAATTTCGGGGCTGCTTCACCCTCTTCTCTTTTTGGCAACAATAATACGCCACCACAAACAAGAACAAAAGCAAACAAAGTGCCTATGCTCGTCAGATCTGTTACCTCAGTCAGATTAAGAAATAAGGCAGGAATTGCTACAAACAACCCGGTAACAATTGTTGCAAAAGAAGGTGTTTTGTATTTTGGATGAATCCTGCTGAAAGCCTTTGGTAATAAGCCATC
>JBDTJV010000157.1:0-3543 GCA_039935675.1 Ginsengibacter sp.
GAGGTTTTTGTCATTGGTGATAAAAACGTCGATTTTATCTTTTACTATTAATTCTAATAACTGTCCATTAAGCGTACCCTGCCATTTTTTATCCTTTACAGTAAAAACATTCAAACTATTATCAAAGAGTTGTTTTAGTCTTACGTCTAAGTGTTCGTCTAGCAGTATCTTTAGTTTTTGCACTTTCAGTAATTTGTTGACTTAATAAATGTAAAACTCGCTTTACCTGATTTTTTTTTACGGTTGGAAAACCAAGTAGAAAATCATTCACTGTATACCCGGATTCGAGATATTCCATCAGGTTTGAAACAGGAACTCTTGTCCCTTGAAAAACCGGTTTCCCACCAAGTATTTCGGGGTTTGATATAATTAAATCAGAAATATTCATCGCTCTAAATTAAGGAAATTATATAAATTTAGAACAGTTTAAAAATTAATGGATAGGGTATTCCAGATTGACTATTTAACGTGTGCTTGTGAAATTTTAGTTGAATTAATCTTTCTTTATCCCGTAGCGCGGTTTTTCGATAAACAAAAATTGCTTTGGTGGTTTATTCCTGCGCAACCATTTCATATTATATATACTTTGATTGCAGGCTGTTTGGGTACTTTCGGAAGTTACCAATGGAAGGGAAGAAAGGTGAAATGATATAGGAAAAAATATGTTTTCCTTTTTAAATGCATTTGTGAAAGCATAGATTTAAAGCTAAATTTGTTTTATAAATTTTGATAGATGGATCATACAATGCTTATACAATTGACAAATGAAAAAGCGGTACGTCTTCTTCACGAGTTAGAAGAACTTGAATTGATAAAAGTATTGGAGGAAAAAAATCCTGCAATTAACGTAAACCTTTCAACCAAATACAAAGGCATTATTACGAAAGAACAAGGAAAAAATCTGGATGAGCACATACAACAAATGAGAAGTGAATGGACCAATACTTAACAGACACCAATGTAGTCTCTAATTATTTTTCGAACTCTTTTTCGGAAACCGTTATGAAGTTCATCGATAACGTAATAGATTCTATTCCCAATCTTTCAGTGATTACACAGATAGAACTTCTTTGCTGGAAAACAGAATCAGAAACTGAAAAAAAAGTAAATGATTTCATTAATGACAGTTTAATATTAGAGATCAGTTCAGAAGTTATTAATAATTGCGTAAATATCAGGAAGAACAGAAAAATAAAAACCCCCTGATGCTATTATTGCTGCAACCGCATTGACTTATAATTATACGCTCTTAACAACTAATGAAAAAGACTTTATTAGTATTAAAGGGCTGAAAATTATTAATCCATACAAGCTATAAGATGAAAACCCATCTTGAAAAAATTGAATTTTTATTACAAAAACAAAAATTATATTTCAACTTGTATTTATACAATCATGGCATATCCTTCCCAGGCTTCCAAAATACGGAGAGTGAAATTTATGAATTTTCGGAAGTAGTTTAATCTCTATTTTTACCCAATGCAGCAATCCTTTTCTTTTTCTCAAAATGCGTGGCGAAGACTCAAAAAAAACAAAGGGGCGATGGTTGGTTTGATTGTTATTTGTCTCTCAGTTTTGATAGGAATATTTGCCTATTATTTGGGAACAGATCCTACCCCAAACGCAGACAGGCAGGTGGTTGAAATAATGGCTGCCAAACCCGGATTCTCCCAATTATTTTTACGAATAAAAAAAGAAAAGAAAATTTCAAGTACCGGTTTTTTTCAGCGGTTATTATTTGGAGCGGAGGACAAATATTTATATGTGCCCATCAATAGTTATAAAGAAACCGCTGATTCGGTTTATGTCGAAAAATTCATTGACGAAGGTTTGCAGGAAAAGAGAGCGTATGGAAAAAATGAAATTGCAGATAAGAATTATATCGAATCAAAAACGTTTTGGCTGGGTACCGATACTTTTGGGAGAGATATTTTAAGTCGCCTGCTGGTTGGGGTTCGGGTAAGCCTTGCCGTAGGATTAATCACCGTTTTAATATCGTTATCCATCGGGATTTTTCTGGGTGCAATGGCTGGATATTATGGAGGTAAAACGGATAATGTCATCATGTGGTTTATCAACGTGATCTGGAGCATGCCGACTCTGCTATTGGTTTTTGGAATTACACTTACCCTCGGCAAAGGTTTTTGGCAGATATTTATTGCAGTAGGATTAACGATGTGGGTGAGTGTCGCAAGAGTCGTTCGCGGCCAGGTGTTCGCACTTCGTGAAATGGAATACATACAGGCTGCAAAAGCGCTTGGTTTAAAAAACTTTCGCATTATCGCGAGACATATTCTTCCAAATGTTTTAGGTCCTGTGATCGTGATCGCTGCGGCAAATTTTGCAAGCGCCATTATTATCGAGGCCGGGTTAAGTTTCCTGGGCGTAGGAATACAACCACCTACTCCAAGTTGGGGATTAATGCTCAAAGAAAACTACAATTTTATTATTACCCACCGGCCAGCATTGGCTTTGGCTCCGGGTATTGCAATAATGCTTTTGGTATTGGCATTTAATCTTTTGGGAAATGGCTTAAGGGATGCTTTGGATGTAAGAGGTTGACGGAATTCATTGACTATTAGTCCCGGCTTTTAGGATAATCAAAAAATAAAAATTCTTTATCTGCCACTTCCATTTCTTTCCAATCTGTTGTTTTTATTTTTAGTGCAAATACGGCACACGTGGGCATATTATATACAGGCGAACATTCCAGGGAATTTATAAAATCAGTAATCCCCGGATTATGTGCAAATATGGCTACCGTTTCTTCTTTTTGCTCCAGGTTTTCAACAACCCGGTAAAAATCCTTCACAGATGCCTGGTACAAAGACGGTATCGTTAAAAGGTTTTCTTTTCTTTCACCAAATTCCTCCATAAATATTTTTGCTGTTTTCCGGGCCCGTTTGGCTGGACTGGAAACAAAGAGTGTGATCTTCAACGATTTTTCTTTTACTCTCAATGCCATCATCCGGGCATCAGATTTCCCTCCCTCAGTTAATGTTCTTTCAAAATCTGGCTGCCTGGCTTCACTCCATGAACTTTTTGCATGACGGATGAGTAAAAGAGTTTTCATAATTATTTGTTTCTTTACTGTAAAAAAAAGACATTCAAACGAGTTAATCAATTATAAGTTCGCAACCTGTTTTCTGTTCTATTATGCATCGAAATGTTTTCATTCTTTTATTTATATCCTTTTCAGTTAACTTTAAAAATAATATCCACTTACGTATAAACAAAATTAATCTTTAATTATGCCTTTGCTGCTTTGTATTATAGCTATTGTGTTATTGATCGTGCTGGTAGTTTATTTTAAAATTGATACATTTATTTCCTTTCTCCTCGTAAGCATCGGGCTTGGAGTGGCCGTAGGAATGGATATTCACCGGATATCTTCTGCGATCACTAAAGGCATTGGGAATACTTTGGGGCCGCTGGTAATCATTCTTGGTTTTGGCGCCATGCTTGGAAAATTGGTTGCCGACAGTGGAGCCGCGCAACAAATCACTGCTTCGCTCACAAGAATTTTTGGAACAAAAAATATTC
>JBDTJV010000158.1:0-3302 GCA_039935675.1 Ginsengibacter sp.
ACCAAAGCCACGCTTTTATCTTCTTTGAAACGCCTTTCTGCTTTTGAAGAATCATTTACGGTGATAGTATAAGTGTAATTACTTAAAATTACAGCAGCATCTGAGACGTTTGCCAAACCAGATGAAAGTTCCCGAAACATGGCTATCGAAGCACCTTTCTCATGAATTGTTTTTCCGAAATACAATTCATTTAAAACCCTGTAAGTTCGGGAAGCATTTTTATGATAACTGTCGAAACTTAAATTGTAGCTTATAAATAAATACAACAATAAAGAACACGTGATGCCAAGGGGTAAACCAAAAATATTTATAGCAGAATACAATTTTCTTTTAAGAAGATTTCGCCATGCGATTTTGAAATAATTTTTAAACATTTAGAATAAATTTATTCGTTCTTTTTCTTTTCGCAGTAAACAGACAAATAATCAGATTTCTATTCACGATTGACTACTCGCGATTCACCGAGTCACTCACTTCTCAAACTCTCTACGGGATTTGCCATCGCTGCTTTAATGCTTTGAAAACTTATTGTTATCAATGCAATCATAAAAGCAATAATTCCGGCAATTAAAAATATCCACCAGCTGATTGAAATACGATAGGGATAAGTATGAAGCCAGTTATTCATCACAAACCAGATAACCGGCACTGCAATAACGAATGCGACGCATACGGGCAACAAAAAATCTTTTGCGAGCAAATAAATAATACTGCCTACCGGAGCACCCAATACCTTTCTGATTCCAATTTCTTTTGTTCGTTGTAATACATTGTAAGCGGATAAACTTAATAATCCAAAACAGGCGATTATGATGGCAAGAAATGAAAACAACGCGAACACTTTTCCAAATTGCGCGTCAGCCTTGTATTGAGCATTAAAAGCATCATCCAAAAAATAATAGCTGAAAGGGTTTTGAGGAAAATAATCATTCCAGATTTTTTGTGCAGATGCAATCACCTGTTGAAAATTACTTGTTTGAAATTTGATCGAATAATAATTATTGATCGAGGGTTTTAAAACAAATACCACAGGCAACATGGACCGGTTTAAGCCCAACTGGTGATAATTTGCAACAACACCAATAATTTTTAATGAATCATCATAATTGTAAACAATTTGATCGATCGCTTTCTGCGGATCATTAATTCCTAAAAGTTTTGCTGCTTCTTCACTCAATACAACATTTTTTTTATCAGAAGGGGCATTTGATACAAAATTCCGTCCTGCTTTAAAGTGCATATTATATGAAGAAAGAAAATCCTCATCAACGTATAAAGTATAAACTGTAACAGGATTTTTATCCTTCGAATTAATGAGAACAGCAGGATTGGTCATGTAAATTTCTTTGCCTATTACTCCGGAAGATGCGGCAATACTTTTTACGCCGCTTATCTGCTGTATCTTGTTTTTAAAAGACCGGTAAGAAGCTTCATAATTGCTATCCTGTTTCTCACCCGGACCATTTAGTATCAATGTTTGATTTATATCTGCACCTAAATTCTGATTGCGCATAAAATTTACCTGCTGATAGATAATGATAGTGCCGGCAATCAAAATGATAGAGGTTGCAAATTGACCTATTATTAACCCTTTCCGTACAATCATGCCGCCGGCCGAATTTTTAAATACTCCTTTCAACACGGCAATAGGATGAAAGCCTGATAAAACAAACGCAGGATATATTCCTGAAATAAATGCACCGGTTATGAATAAACAGAAAAAGCCAATCAAATATGCGAAGGGCAGGCTAAAGCTTTTTTCAGATGTGCTTCCTATAAGATGATTGAAAGAAGGGGTAAAAGAAAAAGCCAGTACAACCCCGATAATCACCGCAGCGAGATTTAATAAGAAACTTTCGGTTAAGAACTGCAGTATTAGGGTTTTCCGTACTGCGCCCAACACCTTTCTGATACCAACTTCTTTTGCTCTTTCCAATGAACGGGCTGTTGCAAGATTGGTGTAATTGGTCCAGGCTATAATAATAATTAAGAAAGCGATTAAGAAAAGAAATGAAACAGATTTTCCATCGCCGTTTACTCCTGCTTCTTCATTATAATGAGAATAAAGATGAATATCTTTTAAAGGCATTGAATACAAGTCCTCGCGATTGTTATGCGCTTTCATGGATTCGTTGTTCAAATATTTATTGGAGAAAGAGACCAGATCTGCATCAAGTTTTTGTTGATTCGTGCCGGGATATAATTGCAGGTAAACATAATAATCATACCATCCTAAAGTTGTCTCAGGATTTGCATCATCGGGTGCGCCCAAACGCTTCACCATATTCACGAAAGTGGGGTACGATACAAGGTAATCAAATGAAAGATGTGAATTGGCCGGATAATCTTTAAATACACCCGTTACCTGGTAATTGTATTTATTGCCGCCTTCACGAACGGTAATTTGTTTGCCAACAACATCATCATTGCCAAAATATTTTTTTGCAAGTGATTGAGACAATATAATTTCTTCAGGCCCATTTAATAAGCTGTTCTTATTGCCTTTAAGTATATCTAAAGTAAACATATCAAGGAATCGCTGATCTGCATAGTATCCTTTATTTTCAAGCGCTTTAATATTTTTCTCTTCATTTACAAGCACCACATTATTTTGCACCGGCTCGTGACCCTGCCAGGAAATTCTTGTATCAATCAAACGACAATAATTTTCAACTTCAGGAAAATCTTTTTTCAATAAAGGCGCCACTCCCGGAAACACCGTTGCAGATTGCATTGTAAGCCTTCCCTGGTCGTGCAGGTCAAGACGAAGGCGAACAATATCATTTACATTCCTGTGAAACTTATCATAGCTTCTTTCGTAAGCTACATACTGAAATATGAGAAGACAACATGCTATGCCGATTGCAAGCCCGGCTATATTAAAAAGGGTATAGCTTTTTCTTTTTAAAATATTCCTGAAGGCAATTTGCAGATGAGTTTTAAACATGTTCCTGATTTTAAATTATATGTTATTATTCTTGGGTATTTAATAATTATTCCGTTCTCAAACTCTTTACCGGATTCGCTATCGCCGCTTTTATAGATTGAAAGCTCACTGTTATTATGGCAATTAATAAAGCAATCAATCCTGCCACAACAAATATCCACCAGCCGATATTTATTCTGTATGCAAAACTTTGGATCCACTTATTCATTGCCAGCAAGGATAGGGGAGTAGCAATGATAATGGCAATACAAACAAGTTTTACAAAGTCTTTTGAAATTAACGCAGTAATATTTGCAACGGTTGCGCCTAATACTTTTCGTATGCCTATTTCCTTTGTTCGTTGTTCGGCTGCAAA
>JBDTJV010000159.1:0-2881 GCA_039935675.1 Ginsengibacter sp.
TATGCGCAACAACAAAAATCATTTTCAGAATTGTTGATGATCTTAATTGCTTCCAGTATTCTTGTTTTTGGCGTGATACTATTTTTATTCCAGGATGTGAAAGCGGCATTGGCTATTTTGATTATTGCGGTTCTCGGAATTTCAGGAAGCTACCTTGCATTGTTTATTACCGGCATTCCGTTAAACGTGGGCAGCTATACAGGTCTCATTATGATTGTAGGAATTATCGGTGAGAATTCAATATTCACTTTCCTCCAGTTTAAAGAAACGCTGCAGGATAAAAGTGTAGACGAATCAGTTGTGTATGCGATTTCTACAAGGCTCCGGCCAAAACTAATGACTGCCCTTGGAGCCATCATCGCTTTGAGTCCGTTGGCTTTAGGAATCGGCGCTGGTGCCCAGCTTCATCAGCCTTTGGCGATTGCAGTTATTGGAGGTTTTATTATAGCGCTTCCTTTATTGTTGATTGTGCTTCCAACAGTGTTGCGCTTACTTTATCGTCATCAAATAAAATCATAAAAAAACCATTGTTGATCTTACTATTTTCAAGGCAAATTGGTAAAGTTTTTATTTCAAAGAAAACCAAAAACACAGTAAACGAATAAATTTTCAGATTTTTCATTTTGGTTCAAAGCTTCTTTTTTGTTATTTGGAGAAAAAGAAAGATTAGAATAAATTTGAATGTTCGTTTGGAATAATACTCCAAAAAATTTAAAACAGCCTTTAAAATGGATATCATTTTTACAATTTCACCAGTAATATTTGCCGTTGCAGGCCTGTTATTTTTTATTTTTGGGCAATTTCTAAAATCGAAAAATAAAATGATCTGTAGCATCACCGGACTTTTGTTAATAGGACTTTTCTTTTACAAGTTGATGATCTTTCGGAATGAATCTGCACTCTATTTATCCTTACGCGGATAGAAATCAATATTTTCATATTTCCATTTTTCAAATCTTCATGTTGGCAGTAGGCATAAATATTCTCGCTTTAATTCTTTGGCTTTTTGCAATTCTAAAGGTGGCGTTTGAAAAGTCCATTCCAAGCCAATCTCAATTAACTATTCTTTTAGCAGGTGGGCTTGTTATGATTACTTCTTTAATTATCTATATACTTTTTGGAGGAATAATTGGTGGTATTTGTTTTCCACTTTTGGCAATTGGTTTTTTCATTGCTTATAAGATGCAGTACAGCAAGCTTAGAATACAGTAAAGCCGTACTATTTAGGGTTTCGAAAGCGTACACACAAGACTTTAGCAAGTCGGGTTTTACTTTTAAAATTTAAAGATGTCCTTCTTTTGATCAAAATCTTAAGAAATTGACCAATTAAAGATTACTCCGGATTTTTTGGGGAAATAAGAATTGGCTTTATTTGTTTGTTTACTATATTTATCATCAATCATCGTGGAGCGCAATTGCGAGCATGTACCATGTTGCATGCGGTAGCCATTGCTCAGACCATCGCCAGTCATAGTCTTTGCCTGTTTGTGCATAAGTTAAGTTGAGATCAATATCATGTTCATTTTCCAAACCTGAAGTAATTCCATTTACAATTCCACCAGGTGCATTCGTATATTCAAAAGTGCCAAAGAATCCATATTCAACATTGTTGTGTCCTCTTCCTTCCATCATGCAGGCATCAAAAGGATTGAGGCCAAGGATCCAATTTAACTGATCAGTCGCAAAACTTTCCAGGTTATCATGGAATGGTTTATCATCCTTAAATAATTCAGCAGCCATTCTTGAAGCAGTAGCCATAGAACCAAGCCTCGCATTTTCACCCTGCCACCATGGAGCGGTTTCTGTTGCGTGGGGAAAAAAGAAGGAACTATAACGATGGCCGAGCGTGTCCTGCACTAATTGCCTGCTATAACCAAATGGATTATTTACTTCATGAGTGATACGAAGTTCATGTTCCATTGACCGACGGGTAACTTCTTTTATTTTTTGTTGAGTGGCTACGTCAGCCACTGGAAAATAATTCAATAAACTAACCAGCGGCAACCCTGCATCGGCCGCATGAAAGAAAGGCCGATCCGTTTCATTTACACGCCAATAATCTGTATAATTTTTCCAGTCGGCCAATCGATCCATTAATTGTTGGGCTCTTTTATCAGCAGCTTTTTTATAAACCTGTTTGTTGGTAACCTTGTATAATTCAGTAGCGGCCATCAAAGCGCAATAATCATCCAGCATATTTTCTTTGCCGTCGTTCGTCATCTCGGCATTATGTTTTTCTAAAAAAGCAAATGCATTTTCTGCGGATTCCAAATATTGCTTATTGGTAAAATCACCAGTGGTATCAAAGGTGGAAGCAAGCGCTAATGCCGCAATGGCCACGCCTCCACCCGACCGGTAACTACACTGAAAACTCTTCCAATCCTCTTCCTCATTTCCCGAAGCAAAAGTGCCATCTTTTGATTTTTTTATGGTGTATATTTTACTTTCCGCTCCTATTACTCTATCCTTCGCCAGTTTGCCTGGTCCCGGCGCGGAAATCGATCTATAAAATGAACCATTTGGCACCTGCATTCTTTTCAAAAAATCAGCGCCAAACATGGCTTCATCCAAAACCCGTCTTTTATATTGGCGAAAATCAGTTCCGGGTTTTGCATTTAAAAGCTGGTAAGTTTTTAGTAAAGCCCAGGCTGTAAAAGATACCTGCTGCGGATTAAAATAGGTGGAGAAAGAAAGGTGTGAAAGATGAATTCCATAATCTCCGGTAGCATCGTACCAACCACCGCGGGCATCTATAGCCGCACTGTCCTTTTTTCTTCCTTCAAAAGAAATGTGAGAATCGGCTTTGTTGAATAATCCCGTTGATCGCTGACCTTTAAAATAATAAATAATATCAGATAAAGTGTATTGCTCCATTACATTT
>JBDTJV010000160.1:0-6513 GCA_039935675.1 Ginsengibacter sp.
CCTTCTTGAGAAGCGGGATGTTTTATTTTTAAAATAATTGTCCATGTCCAATTTTTTTATAAAAGTATAATGAAAGCCAAAGAGAAATAGAAAAAATATTTTTTAGGAAAAATAGAAATTGCCTTTATTTGTGCGTTTACTGGGCTAAGCGTTTTTTCAAATAGCAATATCCACTTTAGTTTGTGAACCACACGAAGCGTGAAGCGGATCTCAACCTGTTTTCCTTATAATTTTCCGCTTTCGTTTTATGTATCTTTAGTTCTTCATCTGATAATAGAACGTCCTTCCTGCACTTAAAAAAAGATAAAATGAATATTGTAAAAATAAAAAGTTCCACCTTGATGGCCGGTGCGCTGCTGTTTCTCGTGTTGAGCGAAAACGTGGTAACGGCCCAGGCAAAAAATACAAAACCACCATCTTCCGAACGTATGCCTTCGCCCACGCGCGATCCAAATACACCAGGTTTTGTGACTGCTACAGAATTACCTGATGGCGCCGTTCCTTCACCGGACTCGAACGGAAATTTTATCATCGGGCCAACACATAATCCTGCACCCGAAATGAAAGAGCAGAAAAACGTGCCGCAGGGAACTGTATATCAATTTACCATGGATTCCAAAGACAGTAAAATTTATCCAGGCATTGCCCGCGAGCCTGGTACATTCGGTACAGTTGATCCTGCAGATCCCGCCAAGCTGATAGTAACCACCAGCCACGCCGCATCATACACCCGCCATGTAGAAGTGTTTGTTCCCAAACAATATGTTGCTGGCACGCCAGCGCCTTTCATTGTTGGAGCCGACGGGCCTGATCATTTGTTATTTACTGCTTTGAATAATTTGATTGCCGAAGGCAAAGTGCCGGTGATGATTGCCATATCAATTGGTAATGGAAGCGGCGATGCACAAGGAAGTGAACGCGGCCTTGAATACGATGCCATGTCTGGAAAATATGCTGAGTTTGTTGAGAAGGAAGTATTGCCACTGGTGGAAAGTAAATGCAATGTAAAATTGACCAAAGATCCTGATGGCCGCGCTACGATGGGTGGCAGTTCTGGTGGTTCGTGTGCTTTGATTATGGCGTGGTATCATCCGGAATGGTATCACCGTGTGCTTACTTATTCGGGTACTTATATCAACCAGCAATGGCCCTATGACCCTGCAACACCACATGGAGCATGGGAATTTCATGAACATCTTATTCCGGAAAGTGCAGTGAAGCCGATACGCATTTGGATGGAAGTAGGCGACCGCGACCTTTATAATCCTAACGTGATGCGCGACAATATGCATGATTGGGTAGTTGCCAATGAAAACATGGCAAGTGTACTTGCTGCAAAAGGTTATAATTACCAGTTTATTTTTGCCCGCAATGCAGGGCATGTGGATTATAAAGTGAGACAACAAACACTGCCGGAAGCGCTGGAATGGCTGTGGAAGGGGTATCGGGTGGTGGGAGAATAGGATTACACGTTTTTGTTTACTCTTTTATCAAAAACTTAATATTTTATGTGCGATAACAGTAAAGGTTATACGAAAATTATTTTATGATTGGGCGAAAATAGGGGAAACGTTTTTTTTATAAAGTCACTTAAAAATTATGGAAATTCCATTTGTCAATAATAGGTTTGCCTGCATTGTAGATTATGCCAATATAAATATTGCTGCTATAATATCTTCATATCTTTCTAAAGAAAATTGTTATATACCGATTTTTGAATTTCCTGGAGTGAGCGTGGAAAATTATAAGCCTTATCAGGAAGATATTTTAGATGGAAATTCATTATCAAGAACCGCAGCTAACAGAAGTTCCATAATAATAAGTAACGCCTTATCAAGAATAGGTGGTTGTGAAAATTTAATCTTAGCTGGTCTATCTCAAAATCAAAAAAGTTTTTTGGATTTTTTAAATCATTTTAACGTAATAGAAATTGATGCTCCAAAAGATATAGACTTTTATCTCTCTCCATTTTTTGAAGAAAGACAGAGTAAAATTGTTTGTAAAAGTTCTCAAGTTTTGATTGGGTTGTTTTTAGCTCTTAAACAGCATTGCATACTTGAGATTAGAGAAATTGCAGAAGATCTAATAGAACCAAGATGTCAAAAAAATAATGATATAGGCATAATTATTATTGAAAATAAACTTTCGGTTGCGCCAATTATAGCTATTAATTATGCTTATTCGATTAATGCCGACATTTCAATTGTTGATCCGTTGGAAAAAGATGGACAATATGAAGTCCTAAACAACATTGAAGAATGGCAACAAGGTGATGATAATAAGCTTAGTGAGCTTAGAGGAATGATTGAAGAAAGGATAGGAATGACTAGATTTGATCAATATCAATTTGCAACTTTTTTCACAGATGGAATTCCTTATTCACTTTACATTGATAATTGCATTCCGTGTAGTTATGTAAACATCCAATTAGAGCCTGATCTATTTATAATAAATAATCTAATTTACCAAAATGACAATCAGCTACCTGGTGCGGTTATGTTTTCCCCTCAATTTTTTGAGAATGAAGAAATTGAAAATATCAGTAATTGTCTGGATAATGAAAAATATTTCGTAAAGAAACTAGTTGGACGTTCTGCTACGGTTTTGGAATTTGATATGAATCTAAAAGAATTCCCTTATAATGTATTTCATATTTGTAGTCATGGCGGTGAAATAGAAGGTCATAGAGTAGAAGAGCGCTTTCTGGATAGTGATGGTAAACCACATGTTATTGAATATGATTCTGTTCTTTCCATTTCCGCAAGTTCTCGTAAAGGTTTAATCCACGTACAACATAAAACTTATTTCAAAAAATTTGATGGCTTTGTATGGAAAAGTCAAGAACTGAAGAAGCAAAATTATCCCCAATCTGTGTTTGCCGATATGCAAAATGCTATGGATAAAAGTGCATCAAGCCAAAAAAAAATTATCGGCGATAGACATAAAATTCCAAATTCTTGTGGAGTACGGTGCTTTGATTCAATCCATCAAGGAATGATTGGTCACCTTGCATCACATTCTTCCCCAATAGTTTTTAATAATAGTTGTTGGTCTTGGTATAATATCGCTGAAAACTTTTTAGTAGGCGGAGCCAGAGGTTATATTGGAACTTTATGGGCTGTTGAAAATGAAGTCGCAGTAAATTTTTGCGACAGAGTTTTACAAGCAAATATCTTCGGTTAACCTAATTAATGCTTTTCATACGGCAAATAAAATAATAAATGGCCCTTCTAAAAATATTTATATTTTTTGGGGACTTCATTTTACAAATATCAAAACTCGAAAGGGAAAAGAGGAAAGTCGAATTAGCGTTCTTAAATATTTATTAACAAGCTTTCATTTATGGAAAGCCAAATTGAGTTTTCCTATTAATAAGACGTCAGAATTAATAGTTGATCTTATAAATTGGATAATGCATGAAATGAAGACTGATTTTAAGCGAGAAGACTTTGAAACTCTAAAACCAAAGTCAAAAAACATTAAAAATATTTAAAGAATTTAACTCTCATTTATGCAAGCGGACATAAAGTTTCGCTCGCCGGTCCAATCTTTGTCGTTCAGCGTGTGCATTGGCTATGATTGCGCTATCTAACTATTTAAAAGAAAAATAAAAATCCCCCTTAAAAGTCCGTTTAATGCAAAGCCTTTGTGGTAGCGGCTTTTATAATTCTCCTCAATCCTTCTAAAACTCATATTGATTTCCGCTTCAAAATTAATTTGGTTGGCGGCAAACAATGCAACCAGTTTTACTGTGTGGCATCTTTCTCAGTTCCTGTTAGCTGCCGTTATTCATCAATTGCGCAGCCAAAGCATTTGAAAATTCTTTTGATTTATCAACAAAAAATAAAACAGTATCTGTAGTTCTTTTAATCCCAAATATTTTTGTTACCTGGATGGGAGTTTTTAAATAGACAACGACATTGTGATTTTCTAATCCTTTAAGAAGTGCTATTTTAATTGGGTTTCGGCCTTGAGGGATTTTTTTTGATAACTCAAACTTTTCTATGTTGTCAAAACTGATATATGCATCGCCTGCCAGTCCATTATGAATTTCTAAAGAATCTTTATTTATAATTATGGGCCGGGCTTTAGTAGCTTTTATGTGAGCATACAATTGGATACAAGTATATAAACTTAGCGCTGTAACTACCCAGGCTGTAGTATTATTCCATAAGCGCAAAAGAAAGTGAACGCCTGTAGTTTCAATTAAAAATACTGATAAAATAACCCACAAAACTATGGTTACTCCATTCTCTTTATAAGCAGTAAACCTTGTTTCATAATCTATTGTTTTGTCTTTGCTGCCCATAAAGGCATAATACAAAACGGCAATTTCCGAGGAAACAATATTTCCCAATTTTTCGTTTCCGGTAACCTGTAACATGGTGGCTCTGCAATGCATTAAAAAATCCGGCTTTTTATTATTTGCTTCTTTGGCTTTTTTGCTGGCAATATAAAATTTACTGACAATAAAAGAAATAACTACAACTTCTAATAAAGGCGAAACCCATGTTTTGATAAAGTGTAGAAAAGGATTTGAATGAGCACTTAGTATAAATCCTGCAACCAATAGTCCCGCAATAAAAACCCTTGAAACAGTCAATTTAGATATATTGCTTTTTCTAATTGCAAGAAAATATATTAAAGGTGCTGCAACAAGAATATCAATAAGTATTGCATTTGATAATAACTCAGTATTGGCCTTAAATTTTGTAGTCAAAGTGATAAAGAAACAGCTCAGGAATATAATAAAAGGAATTCCTAAAGCAATTCTCCAATTTGGTCTATTTGTAGAAGATATTGTCATGGTAATTTTGTTTATAATGACAGTAAACCTTTTTAATTCCGCAAAATTACACCATTCCTGGCCCCGGCAATTCTTTCGTCTCTCAAATTATTAACCAAATAAAACGCGGTATTACTCTAATAACTTTATCAGCTATAATTAAGAGAATAAAAATCTCTCATAAATGTTTGTTTACTGTAAAATCTTACCAGGAAATCCTGCGCAATCGTTCTAAAAAGTCAGGTTCTCTTCAATGGTTCGTGAGGATAAGAACCATGGAATGGCAAACAATAAATATCAGTTTTTCCACTTACCTTCATTTTGTTTCTTTTTGGTTCTGAAGTGAAAATTATAATACTAAAGCCCGGCTTCTCACGAATGCAATATTTTAATACATATGAAACAACTGCTTTTTCTATTAATCCTTTTGAATGTTGGTTTTTGTTTTGGCCAAAACTATTCTTTGAATGACTTTGAAGAAAGTCCAATTCCAAAATCCGGTAGCCAGGAATGGTATTCTTTAAATAATTCAACAGATAAGGATTTTACTTTTTCCTTTGACTCGGGCTTATTAAAAGTATCCAAAGCCGTAGATTCTTCTCAGGTAGAATACAATTTAAAAAATGGGAAATTGATTGGAGTAGATATGGGCGAATTCGGAGGAGGCCTTTATTATAAACCCAATGATACTCTTCAGAATAAAATTTTCGTGAACGGCGTAGATGGAAAAAATATTCAGCCACGCTGGTTTGGAGGATTAATGGTTCCTCGTAGCAATCCGATTCACAAAGTACTAAAAAATTCATTTTTGCTTCAGAGTGGAAATGTTCAGTTTATTTTTTCATTTAATGATTCACTTTACTTAATGGGAGGGCTTGCTCACATGGGGATTAATGACGGTGACATTTTTAAAATCAGGAATATGGGAGATTCATTTTTTATTTCCCATCTTCTTCATCTTGACGATGCGCCAGCAGCCATGGCTGTCCACAATAATCAAATGTATGTTGCTACAAGCGGAGGTTTTTTTATATTAGATAAGAAGCTAAACAAGAAAGTTGTTTTCAATAATATTTTTTGGGAAGGGCTATATCCTACATCTGTAGTGGTTATTGATGACAAAAATATTTACGTGACATTTAGAGGAGGTTATGCAAAATTCAATTCTTTAAATAAGCAAATTCATTTTTACAAAGCCAAATAGCAAATATTGGAAAATATTTTTCATTAAGGGAGTCTCTTTTTCTTACTACCAAATATTTAAAACGCCTTATTTTATGTTGAGAGGGTGACACCTTTTTAAAAGGTGTCACCTCTGGTATCTTTCTGCCCTCGTTTAACCAATCTTTATTTAATTTCCGCCGTCAATATTAATGGTTTCGGTAGATTCAATATCGCGGGAAGATTTACCAACCATCAAATTATATGTACCAGGTTCCACTACCCATCTGCTTTTTGCCTCATCATAATACGCAAGGCTTTTCACTGGCACACTTAAAGTTACCGTCACTTCGTTGCCCGAAGGGACCATCACTTTTTTAAAAGCCTTTAATTCTTTTTCCGCTCTCTCAACTGACGAATTTGGCTTGCCAATATACAGCTCAACGGTTTCTTTGCCCGCGCGTTTACCGGTGTTTTTGACCTTAGTAGTAATGATTATGTTATCATTGTTTTTATAATCTTTCTTATCAGTTTTTATTCCGGAATATTTAAAATCGGTGTAAGAT
>JBDTJV010000161.1:0-7781 GCA_039935675.1 Ginsengibacter sp.
ACTCTGGTTTTTGATTACCTTTTCATTATTAACTTTTAACTATTTTAAGTATTTATATGGGATGTACGAGTTGTGGTACTGGAAAACCAAGTGGTTGCAAAAGCAATGGTGGCTGCAGTTCCGGAGGATGTAACAGGTTAAATGTACATGATTGGCTGGCAAATTTGCCAATCGATGATATGGAAAGTAGTTGCCGGGTGATTGAAGTATCCTTTAACCAGGGTAGCCGTAAGGATTTTTATAGAAATAATTCTATGGGCTTTTTTTGCAAAGGGGATATTATTGCGGTTGAAGGGGTAAATGGATTTGATGTAGGAACTGTAAATCTCACGGGAGAATTGGTGAGAATGCAGATGAAAAAGAAAAGAGTTGACGAAAATAGCCCTGAGATCAAAAGGATTTTACGGGTTGCTACAGATAATGATATTTCCAAATGGAAAGAAACGAAAGCGAGGGAACGAGATGTTCTTATCAGGAGTCGGGCAATTGCAAGGCAATTAAATGTGGACCTGAAAATGTCGGAGGTAGAAATTCAGGCAGATTCAAGAAAAGCTACATTTTTTTATATTGCAGATGAACGTGTCGATTTTCGCGAATTGATCCGTCTTTATGCATCTGAATTTAAGGTGAAGGTGGAGATGAAACAGATCGGTGCCCGCCAGGAAGCGGGGAAAGTTGGAGGAATTGGAAGTTGCGGACGCGAACTTTGTTGCAGCACCTGGCTCACAGATTTCAAAAGTGTAAACACAAATGCTGCCCGTTATCAAAACCTAAGTATCAACCAAACAAAACTAAGCGGTCAATGTGGACGATTGAAATGTTGTTTAAATTATGAGCTTGATACTTACCTGGATGCTTTGCAACATTTCCCCGAAGATGCTGATGTGATTGAAGTAGCAAAAGGAAGAGCATTTTTGGTAAAAAAAGATATTTTTCGAAACCTGATGTGGTACACAATGGCAGATAGTACCAAACATTACCCCCTTTCAATTGAGACTGTAAAAAAGGTCAAGGCTCAAAACCTTCAAGGAATCAAGCCAGATGTTTTGGAAACAGTGGAGGTTGTAAGTGGAAAACCAAAAGAAGTGGAGCCGGAATTTGTGGACGTGGTTGGCCAGATAACTCTTAAGTCTCTTGAAAAAAATGACCGTAGGAGGAGGGGTAATGACCGTAATGATAAGAAACCAAATGTGCAGGGAAAAAGCAATGACGGCAGGAGACAAGGAGATAAAAATCAAAATCAACAAAATCCAAGGCCGCCAGCAAATCCAAAAGATAATTCACAAAGACCTAACAGGAACCGTCCGCCGAAACCTGGTATTTAATATAACGGTAACGCATATACGTAATTCTTATTTTTTAGATTTACCATTCCTTATTTTTTGATGGGCAGTATAAGGAAAAGTAGAAATGCACTTTATTTGTTCCTTTACTGATCAAGATTAGAATCCCTGAGAGAGGATTACCCGTAATATTGTTGTCTTTCAATTTCCTCTTTCACAATATCAGGCACCAGGTATCTGATCGATTTTTTTTCAAGAATCATTTTCCGGATAATTGTACTTGAAATTTCAAGAAGGGGTGCATTTAATAATTTAACTTTTTTGCTCAATTCTTTTTCACTCACTTTAAAGTCCGGACGTTCATAAATTAAAATAGAATAATCTCTCAATAAAACCTCAGCGTTTTTCCATTTTTTTATATTTTGAAAACTATCACTTCCCATTATGACAGAAAATTCATCGTTAGGATTTTTTTCCTTTAGATGGGTTAATGTGTCAATAGTATATGACGGAATTGGTAGTTTAAATTCTATGCCCGATGATCTTAATTTTTTTTCACCCTCTATTGCCAGATCAATTAGGTGTTTGCGATGATGTTCATTGATTAAGGTACTTTTTTGCTTGAAGGGATTTTGTGGGGATACCACAAACCAAATTCGATCCAGAGCTGTATAATTTGCAATGTGTTTTGCAATAATTAAATGACCGTTATGTATGGGGTTAAATGATCCAAAATATAAACCAATTGTCATAAATACCGCTTTATTTAAACAATATACTCAACAATGATTTGATCTGCCTCATCCAGGCGTAGGCTTAAAGAATAACCAGCAACCAATACGTATATTGGGTCACCAAGCGGAGCTTTTCTCCATACGGTTATTTCCTCTTCAGGCAAGCAGCCCATTTCCATCAGTTTGAGAATTATTTCATGGTTCTCAAAAGACTTAATTTTTACTTTTGTTCCTGTTTTTATTTGCGACAATTTCATCTTAACAAATTAGTCTTAATTTTTTCAATTCAAAATGAATCGTGGGTACAATAACTTTCAATAATCACAACGTTGCTTTTGTTTTAAAAGACAAACTTCTTTTAAAAAAATTTTTGTCTTCGGTATTTGCGCAGGAAAGTGTAGATTTTAAATCCATCTCATACATTTTCTGTACCGATGGATTTTTATTAAAATTAAACCAACAATATCTGAATCACGATACGCTTACCGATATTTTAACATTTAACCTTTCGGTCGTCGAGTTGCCAATATTCTCTGAAATCTACATTAGTATAGAACGTGTTACTGAAAACGCTGAAAGCGCTAAAACGACTTTTCTAAACGAATTGCACAGGGTTATGATTCATGGTATTCTGCATCTATGTGGGTATAATGACCATACTAAAAAGGAAAAGAAGTCAATGAGGACCAAAGAAGACTTTTACCTAAAGCAGCTTAAATGAAAATGTTTCACGTGAAACAAATGCAAATAGTTCCACGTGGAACATAATTTCAAAAGGAAAAATTTCAATTGAAGTATTTTTGCGGCATGTTTCCAAAATATGATGTCATAGTCGTAGGTGCAGGTCATGCAGGTTGTGAAGCGGCAGCTGCAGCTGCTAATATGGGCAGCTCGGTTCTTTTAATTACAATGAATATGCAGAATATGGCCCAGATGAGTTGTAATCCTGCAATGGGCGGAATAGCAAAAGGACAAATTGTAAGAGAAATTGATGCTCTTGGTGGTTATTCGGGAATTGTTTCTGATGAAAGTATGATACAATTTAGAATGTTGAATAAAAGCAAAGGACCCGCGATGTGGAGTCCCCGAACCCAAAATGACCGTATGTTGTTTTCAGCGAAATGGCGACAAATGCTTGAAAAGACGCCAAATCTCGATTTTTACCAGGATTCGGTAGTTGGATTATTGAAAAAAGGTAATCTAGTGTCAGGAGTTAAAACTGCTTTAGGACATGAGATTTTATCAAAATCGGTGATCCTCACAAATGGTACTTTTCTCAATGGGATAATACATATTGGGGAAAAGCAATTAAAAGGAGGAAGAGTTGCTGAGAAGGCATCTCTTGGAATTACAGAGGAACTGGTTGAATGGGGTTTTGAAAGTGCAAGATTAAAAACCGGAACTCCCCCAAGAATTGATGGACGTTCACTTGATTACTCAAAGATGGAGGAACAAAAGGGGGATGAAATCATTACAGGATTTTCCTTTTTGTCCACTGACAAGCCTTTCAAACAAAGGAGTTGCTGGATAACTTATACAAATCCCGAAGTTCATGAGGTACTTAGAAAAGGATTCAGCGAAAGCCCTATGTTCCAGGGCCGGATAAAAGGAATTGGTCCCAGGTATTGTCCAAGCATTGAGGATAAGATCAATCGGTTTGCTGAAAGAGAAAGGCACCAACTATTTGTAGAACCGGAAGGATGGGACACAATCGAAGTATATGTAAATGGATTTTCTTCTTCTTTATCAGAAGAAACTCAATTCAATGCTTTAAAAAAAGTGCCGGGTTTTGAAAATTGTAAGATGTTTCGACCGGGATATGCAATTGAATATGATTATTTCCCCCCAACACAGTTAAAAATGAGCCTTGAAACAAAACTGATTGAGAATTTATTCTTTGCAGGACAAATCAACGGCACAACCGGGTACGAGGAAGCTGCCTGCCAGGGTTTGATGGCTGGAATCAATGCTCATCAATCTATTAATAACAACGAACCTTTCTTACTGAAAAGAAATGAAGCTTATATCGGAGTATTAATCGATGACCTGATCAATAAGGGTACTGATGAACCTTACAGAATGTTTACCAGTCGTGCCGAGTACAGAACACTATTAAGACAGGATAATGCGGATTTGAGATTAACTGAAAGAAGTTTTAGAATCGGATTAGCTTCCCAGGGAAGAATGATCAAAGTAATCGAAAAGAAAAAGGAAGTGGAAGAAATCCTGTTGCGATTGAATAACCTTAAATTCGAACCTCTTGAAATAAATAGTTTTCTTTCTGAAAAATATTCTTCTCCTGTTCAACAAAAAATAAAAGCAGTTCAAATATTACTAAGGCCAGGAATTCAATTACAGGATATGTTGAAATCTTTGACAAAAGTTAAAGATTTATTAGGAACTTTTTCTGAAACAGCACTGGAGCAGGCAGAAATACAAATTAAGTACGAAGTTTATTTGCAGAAAGAAGAAGAGTTGGTTAAGAAAATGAGCGCACTCGAAGAACAATTAATTCCTGATAGTTTTAATTATGAAAATATATCTTCTCTTTCAAATGAAGCACGTCAAAAATTTAAGAAAATAAAACCAAGAACTCTTGGGCAGGCCAGTAGGATAAGTGGTGTAAATCCCAGCGATGTTCAGATTTTAATGGTTTACATGGGGCGGTGATTTACGTTTAGGCATAACAGTTATATTTATCAAATTATGGAAATAAAGTTATCAAAAGAGCTAAGCAAAATTGAAGTTTTTCAGAAAGTAAAAACTTATTTGGAACAACACGGATTCGCAATCGTAAATTCGGATCAAACCCGCCCCTGGGGAGGGTTTTATGTAATAGATGAGCAACAATCTCAAAAATTTATTGAATTCTTTTTTAGTGATGTCGAAGATTCCAAAAAACAAAGTCCGGGAAAAATAAGCCCTAAGATTTTGATTGTGGAAAAACAAAAAAGGCTCAGCTGGCAATATCATTACCGTCGGGCTGAACTATGGAAAGTCATTGGAGGAGAAGTAGGCGTGATTACCAGCGAAAGTGACGAGGAAAACGAAATTCAAATAAAGAAGACCACCGACATCATCAAATTAAAACAGGGCGAACGTCATCGCCTTATCGGGCTGGAAAGTTGGGGAATAGTTGCAGAGATTTGGCAACATACCCAGAAAAATAACCCAAGTGATGAAGATGATATCATTCGTCTACAGGATGATTTTGGCAGATAACATTTCACAAAATAGGAATATCTCATAAGTGTTTATTTACTGACAGCTTTACCTCTAACTAACTGATTATAAGTCATTTAATTGCTTTCTTCATCCTTAGAAATTTTTTCTCCAGCAGGTGCCAACTTGCGACAGCCATTGGAATTGCTATAGCGCTTGAAATGATAAATAGCAGGTATGGATTATTAATTGCAATACCTTTTGCAATAAGCATTTGTTGAACCGGGAATGAAAAAACATAAATGCCATAAGTGAAATCTCCATACTTTCCTGCGTGATTAGTGATTCCTTTTATTTGTGCTATACCATTTATTAGAAAAGGAAATGAAAAAAGAAAAAGAAAATTAAACATCGGAAAAATTATTCCAAGTATTGTAACGATGGTACTTAAGAAAACAATTGGATAAATTGATTTTGATAAATTGACCTTCAGAATGAACAATACGGCAGAATTGAGAAAAACAAGAGAATAGTAGAAGGCATTTGTATCCATGAAGTGTATCAGTTCTCCTGAATAATAGAAATGATTATACAGGTAGATAGCATTAATAAAAAGAACGTAGAATGTGACGTACCAGGAATTCTGCTTTTTAAATAAAAAAAGAAAACACATTATAAGATAAAGTCTTTCCTCAACTATTAGTGTCCAAAGTGAACCATTTACACCACTTTCTCCAATGTTTTTTAGAAATACGCCGGGCAATGAAAATTGGATACCAAAAGCAGGAAAGACATTTCGAAAATAAGTCCACGTATCTCCGTTGAGAAAAAAATCCGGAGTAGTTAAATTGGTAAAGATCGGGCCAAGAAAAAATACTGTAAGTACACAAGTGAGGATCAACAATGGTTGAATCCTTAACAATCTTTTCCAAAGGTAGTTTATCAGTGTAGGAGATGTAGTTGCACTTTTAGCGATTAAGTATCCGCTGATACAAAAGAAAATATTCAGACCAATAAATGAGAAATTAATTCGCCCGTTTGTTAGAATGAAGAGTGGATCTAGCTTTAATTTATTTAGCAACGCAAACGAATGAAAAAAAGTAATGCTTAAAGCAGCGAAAACACGAAGAAAATCGTAATTGTTTTGGAACCGTTGCGTATTATGCATTTATAACAATTTCAGGGCTGAAATTTAAGCATTTTAGCAATTCCCTGTATTGATAAAGAAATGAAAATCCCCGTTATTTATTCGTTTACTATGTTGTTTTTAAAAAGACTTACTTTAAGTTTTGTTTCTCTTTCCACATCTCATTGAATGTTTTTTTGCTAAAGTTGAGCGGAGTATGTTGTTTATTCCAATCCTTGAATAAAGTAGTTACTACTTTGGATTTTAGTTTTCCATTTCCCTTGTTCATCATGCTTCTATTTAGGGAAGCGACTTTCCAGGTTTTCCAGGCTAGTTTCTCAGAGAATGTTGTTAATCCTTCTTCCACACTGGCATTTCGATTGACGAGCAACAATTGATGCAAATTTATTTTGACTGGACAAACCTCTGTGCACGCGCCACATAAAGAGGAGGCATAACTAAGATGTTTATATTCTTCAAGACCTTTTAAATTAGGCGTAATCACACTCCCAATAGGTCCGCTATAGGTGGTGCCATAGGCATGTCCACCAATGTTTTTATAGATCGGGCAGGCATTGAGGCAAGCTCCGCAACGAATGCAATACAGGCTTTCCCGCTGTATCGCATTTGCCAAAATACTAGTTCGGTTGTTATCTAAAAAAATTACATACATTTCTTCCGGTCCGTCAGTTTCGCCTCGCTGCCTTGGTCCTGAAATAATACTGTTATAAACGGTAACTTTTTGCCCTGTTCCATAAGTGGCCAAAAGTGGCCAAAGTAAAGCCAGGTCAGTAACTGAAGGAATCATTTTTTCAATGCCAACAATTACAATGTGTGTTTTTGGCCACGCGGTACTCAATCTTGCATTGCCTTCATTTTCTGTGACCGCTATGCCACCTATATCGCTGATGACGAAATTGGCACCTGTAATTCCTATTTCCGCTTCCACATATTTTTCTCTTAATTTTTCGCGTGCAACAAGCGTTAATTCCTGTGGGGAAAGCTTAGAAGGAGTTCCCAATTTATTCTCAAAAAGTTTGGCAACGTCTTCTTTGTTTTTATGCATAGCAGGGGTCACGATATGATAAGGAGGTTCATCATCAAGTTGTTGAATATATTCGCCCAGGTCAGTTTCCACGCTTTCAATCCCATGTTCTTTTAAAAAATGGTTCAGGTGTATTTCTTCAGTCACCATGCTTTTACTCTTAACGATCGTTTTACAATTCTTTTCCTTACAGATTGCCAGAATTTCATCCAAAGCCTCTTTCGAATTCTCGGCCCATATTACTTTTCCGCCACGTGATGTAAAATGCATTTCAAATTCTTCCAGGTGCTGGTCAAGCGTTTCCAGGGCGCGCCACTTGATATTTTTAGCCCTTTCTTTTACCAGGTTATTATCTGCAAATTGCTTTTTACCCTCAGGTACGGCTGCATTGTATTTTCCAATATTAAAATTGATTTTGTGGCGATGCTCGA
>JBDTJV010000162.1:0-5400 GCA_039935675.1 Ginsengibacter sp.
GATTTTCCAGTTTTTATTTTGATGTTTTCTAAGAATTTTTGAACCGGAATTTTATTGGCCATTTTTTTATTTTTTAGAAATCATTATTCAATCTTTAAACTGGCGTAGATGTCTTGTGGTTTTTAACTTTAAAAAGATATAAAAAATAAATAATGCAGTAAACAAATATTTAAACCGGATTTTCATTTTTATTCATTTGTACCAGGAGACAATAATATCACTGGCCATTTAATTCCTGTTGAATAATTACGCAAACGCCTGATTTATCAAGCAAAGCAAATTCTGTCAAACCCCATGGTTGGTGTTTAATTACCTTGAGATTTGGATGAAGAAGCTTTGGGTTTTTGTTGCTCACTTCATTGTAAAATGATTCGATGTCGTCAGTTATAATTCTCATTTCAGGCCTGTCTTTTTTGGCATATTCGTCATTCTGTACCAGTTGAATTATAATACCGTCACGATTGATCATGTAAAATATTTCGGTTCCCTGGTTATGTTCATAAGTAACTTTAAAACCAAGCCCTTCTACAAAAAAGTCATAGCCGGTTTTTATGTCGGAATAAAATATTTTTGGAATGAGTGTTTTTAGGGTCATACTATTATTGATTTAGTTATTGAATAGATTTATTTTATTAAATATAAGGTGATAAAAGGATTATTAATAATTATAAATATTTTGGTTGAAATTTAAAATCCGGTCCGTTTGCAGAAACACAAATAGCCTATCTGGAATCCAACATGTAGAGTAATTCTTTTCATCAACATTTGAAGTTCCTTAAAAAATTTTTTTTAAAAATTTCTGTAACTGAAAAGCGCGGAAAAAATGACAGATTACCACTTTTAAATGATAAATGAAATGCCAGTTTTAAAATATTCATTTAAAAGATCAGCACATTAAAATCATTATATCTTTGCCTGGATAAAAACCTTTTCTATGATCTTAATTAATAAAAATTCTATCGCCGACCGCTTTATGCGTTACGCCCGGATCGATACCCAAAGCGATCCCAAAAGTGGTACTCATCCATCTACTGAAAAGCAAAAGAATTTGGGAAATCTTTTAGTTCAGGAATTAAAAGAAATTGGAATTACCGATGCGGAGATCGATGAATTTGGGTATGTCTATGCAACCATTCCCTCTAATTCAGAAAAGAATGTTCCGGTAATTTGTTTTTGCAGCCATGTAGATACCGCACCTGATTGCAGCGGCACCAATGTAAAACCGGTCTTTCATAAAAATTATGACGGCGAGGATATAGTTTTGCCCGATGATCCTTCGCAGGTACTATCTCCCGTAGTTTATCCTTATTTAAAAACACAAATTGGCGGCGATATTATTACGGCAAGCGGATATACTCTTTTGGGCGCTGATGATAAAAGTGGGGTAGCAGCTATTATGCAGGCGGCAGATTTTCTGATGAAAAATCATTACTTAAAACATGGAAAAATCAGGATTCTTTTCACACCTGATGAAGAGATTGGTGAGGGAACTGCGAAACTGGATATGAAAAAACTAGGAGCGGATTTCGGATATACCCTTGATGGTGGCGAACTTGGAAGCCTGGAAGATGAAACGTTTAGTGCAGACGGAGCAAAGATCATAATCAATGGAGTTATTTCCCACCCGGGATATGCAAAAAATAAATTGGTCAACGCATTGAAAGTTGGGGCAGAAATTTTGCACGCACTTCCGTCAACGGAATGGTCGCCGGAAACCACAGAAAAAAAAGAAGGATTTGTTCACCCGGTGCGCTTTGAAGGAATAGCTGAAAGAGCCACTTTGGAATTTATCATTAGAGATTTCAATGATGAAAACCTGGCAGACCATGGCCGGAAATTAAAGCAGATTGCCGAGGACGTTGTTAATCATTACAATGGAGCCTCGGTAGAAATTTCGATTAAAGAGCAATACCGCAACATGAAGAAAATTCTTGATCAGTATCCCCAGGTTGTAGATTATGCAGCCGAAGCTATCAATCGCGCCGGCATTGATGTAAAGACAGAAAGTATCCGTGGAGGAACCGACGGTAGCCGGCTGAGTTATATGGGTTTGCCTTGTCCCAATTTATTTACAGGCATGCAGGGAATTCATTCCAAATTGGAATGGATTGGCGTAAATGATATGGCAAAAGCTGCGGAAACAGTTGTGCATTTGTGCATGGTTTGGGAAGAGAAAAGTTAGATTTGAGCTTTCTTGCCTAGTCGTATAAACGTGTATATTTGTACGACTCAATTACTTTTATGACACAGAAAATAACTTTATTATTAAAAGAGGATAATGTAAAGTTTGCAAAGAAAATGGCAAAGAAAAAAGGGCAGAGTGTATCAAAGATTTTTGATGATTACCTCGATCTTTTAAAACGCATAGATGAACAATCATCTAAGGAACAGTTACATCCGTGGGTGAAAGAATTTGGAGGAATGGTAAATACCGGCAAAAATGAGGATATTAAATCGATCTACAACATTAATGAATGAGAAAGAAGATATTTCTAGATGCGAATCTTTTAATTGACTTAACTAACGCAGGAAATAACCTTTATGGAGAAACACTTTTTCTTTTTAATCATTTTTTAAAAAATAAAGACAGTTATATTGTTCTCCAACATCATTTGCAATAACTTATCTTTTTTTAAATAAGACATTAAAGGATATTGAAAAATTGAATAAAAAGGCAATTGATTTTTTTTCCAGTTTCACCTTCACGAGGGAAGACAATGTTGTAATGGAAAAGGTAATTAAATCTCATTTTACAGATTTGGAAGATGCATTGCAATATTATTCGGCTGAAGATTGCGGCGTGAATATAATTATTACCAAAATTTTTTTTGATTTTAAAAATTCATTAATACCTGTTTACCACCCTTTGCAATACATAAATGAGTTTTTAATTTGACAAATAAGATGCTTTTCCGTCAGAATGATCCACCTTTAACAATTACGTTAAAGTTTGTATTTAAAATTTATTGATCTTTCGTTTTTAAAATTACTTTTTACATTTGTTCTCAAACCAACCTAAATGGATTTATTTTTTCTGCAGATCGATTCAAGCGCAATCACCCACACTGCTTCGAAAACCCAAAGTCTATGGGATACTCTTGTAAGCGGCGGTGTCATCATGCTTCCGCTCGCGGTTCTTTTTGTGGGCGCGCTTTATTTCTTTTTTGAAAGATTGATCGCCATCAACAAAGCATCGAAGATTGACGACAATTTTATGCGAATTATCCGTGATCATATCGTGAGTGGCAACGTTGCTGCTGCACGCAGTTTTTCGAAAAACAATGAAAATCCTGTTGCGAGAATTATTGATAAAGGCATCCAAAGAATAGGAAAACCTATCGATGCCATTGAAAAAAGTATGGATAATGTCGGTGCTTTGGAATTGTATAAAATGGAAAAAAACCTTTCTATTATTTCCATTGTAGCCCGCATTGCGCCTTTGTTTGGGTTTCTTGGAACCATCATCGGGATGCTCGCTTTGTTCAAAGGAATAGCTGCCAGTACAGAATATACGCCTAACACGATTGCAGATGGTATTTATATAAAAATGATCACCTCCGCAACAGGTTTGATCATCGGTATTTTAGCTTATATCGGCCACAGCTACCTGGCTGCGCAAATTAACCGGATTGAAAATAAAATGGAAATTGCAAGCGCTGAATTCGTAGATATTTTGCAGGAACCTACTCATTAATATCAGGATTTATAATTAAAACCAGGAATTAGATAACACAAAAATGAGCATAAGGAAAAGATTTAAAAGCGATGACACTGAACTGGATACCGGTCCTTTGAACGATATCCTTTTCATCCTGATGTTCTTCTTTTTGATTATTTCTACCATGGCTAATCCAAATGTGATAAAAGTAAGTAACCCTCGCGCGAGCAGTGAGGCTAAGGCAAAACAAAGCGTAATAGTAAGTATTGATAAAAACAGGGATTTTTTTGTTGGCCAGGAAAAAATTAATGTTGATTCATTAGAACCTGTTTTAAGATCACGCCTGCCTGTTGCAGATAGTCTTATAAAGCCTGCTGTAGTGATCAATGCGGATTCCAGCGTTAGCTGGGGAGATATTGTTAGAGTGATGCAGGTTGCCAAAAAATTAGGTGCTACTACTTCGGCTTCTGTGAAAGACTAGTGGCAAAAGTCTAAACAAACTAATCTTTCTAAATCATAAACCTTTCTAAACCTTCTCCCCCATCTAAACCTTTTTCGCTCTCACCATCCTTTCTTTTCCATAAATGTCTTTTTTGATCTCCGATAAATATCCGGCATTCTCAAAAACAGCTTTTACTTCTTTCGCATATTCTTCATGCGTTTCTACATAAATTCTTCCGTCTTTTCTCAAATGGCCTTTTGCAAAATCTGCTATTTTTTTATAAAAAATAATTGGATCAGCGGTTTCTACAAACAAGGCAATTCCAGGTTCGAAATTGGTCACATTATTAGCCAGGTTCTCTTTTTCATTTATGGGAATATAGGGAGGATTGCTAATAATTGCATCATAGATTGGAAGCGATTTCCACTCACTCTCATTCAAAAAATTCAATTGTAAAAAATCGATTTTCACCTTTAAATTTTCTGCATTCTTTTTCGCCACCTTTAATGCTTTTTCGCTTACATCAATTGAGGTAATTTTAAAATGAGCCAATTCTTTTTTTAGGGCTATAGAGATACAACCACTGCCAGAACCAATATCAAGGATATTTGTTGGTTTACTGTGAATTTGATTTTTAAAATCACGGGTAACCCATTCAACAAGTTCTTCTGTCTCAGGTCGCGGAATTAAAACATTTTCATCAACAAAAAATTTCATTTTATAAAACCAGGCTTCATTCAAAACGTACTGAACAGGCTTGTGTTGCAGCAATTCTTCCAAATAGGTGTCAATTTGTTTGGATTGATTTTCTTCCAACTGCTTATCCTGATTTTCTTTTCTTTCCCATCTTTTTAAGCCAGTCACTTTTTCAAAAACCCAATCAGCAATAGTTGCTGCTTCCCGATCTTCGTAAATCGTTTTCAACCTTTCTGTAAACGGTGCGTATGCTTCCAGGATTGTCATTACCACAAACTTAATTATTTTGTGAACTAATAAAAGATAAACCAATCTGTTTTAATGACTTCAAATGAACAATATATGCAGCGCTGCCTTCAATTGGCAGAATTAGGCGCTGGTAGCGTAGCTCCTAATCCAATGGTTGGCGCTGTGTTGGTATATGAAAATGAAATTATTGGCGAAGGCTATCACCAAAAATTTGGCGAAGCACATGCTGAGGTAAACTGCATCAATAATGTCGTTGAAAAAAATAGATCGCTGATTAAAAAAAGTACGATCTATGTTTCGCTTGAGCCATGTTCGCATCATGGAAAAACGCCTCCATGCACCGATTTAATCCTGG
>JBDTJV010000163.1:0-6135 GCA_039935675.1 Ginsengibacter sp.
TTGGTAAGCAACTGGGCATGAACCTCCAAACCTATAACCGCTTCGTATTTATCAAAATCCGGCATGGGCGCGAAGATATGAAAAGACAATTCCTTTTTAATGGAATGAAAACTTAAATTAATTGCTTTATATGATTGTTGGTAAAAATAAAATGGTGAAAGAAATGGGTAAATCTCTTTAGGAGATTGTCAATCATAAAAGAAGTCCAGACTTGGAATTAACCTGGAAAATTGAAAAGATTCAATTTTTTTGTATTTTCAATAAAATAAAGAGATGAAGGCAATTGAATTAAAAGTATATGAAATTTTGAAAAACCGCTTCAGCGAAAAAGAAGCTGAAACTTTTATTGAGTATTTCGATGCAAAAGCGATTGAAAAGATTGATGATAAAAAAGATCTTTTTTTAACCAAAAATAATAAAATTGATTTAATAGAAAAAATGAATAAGGATAAAGTTGACCTTATTAAATGGATGTTTGGTTTTTGGATCACTATTATTATTATGCTGCTATTGAATTTTTTTATTCGAAAGTAATCCAGTAACGACTTTTATTCGATATTAACAGGAGCAATGGAAACAAAACTAATGTACTTACCTTTTCCCTTCGTAATAATTGCATTGTGCCAGAGATCCTAATCTTATCCTGATCGGCACGTGACTTATTTTTTCTAATTTCAATTCCTGCCTGCAAAAAAATGCATAATTGCAGATGGAAAAATCAGCGGGCAACACGGGCTGTGATGAAGTCTCATCATTTACTTCCGGATTTTTAGTTTTATTCGGATCTAAAAATCCCGCATGACTGGCGTCAAAGAAGATTGTATTTTTTTTTGAAACAATATTCAATTGGGAAAAAGAAGCAGAATAAAAGCCGGAATTATTTTTTAAGAAAATATTATTGCCATTGGGAAAACCAGCAAATTGCTGGCAAAAGCCGGCGGAAGCAATCGATACTAAAAAAATAACCGACGCAATTTTGCCACAAAATTTGTTCCAGAAAAACATAGTCTTACATTTGCCTGTAAATTTACAAGAAAAAAAAGAAATAGAGGTCATGTCATTAAGCCAGCGTTTACAACAAAAGCTATTACAGAAATTATCGCCCCAACAGATTCAGTTGATGAAACTGTTGCAGGTGCCTACTGCCCATCTTGAAGAAAGGATCAAGGAGGAGCTGGAAGAGAACCCCGCATTGGAAGCAGGCGAAGACGGATATACAGAAATGGCTGAAAGTGGAGCGGATGATTTTGAAACCGCGGATGAATATGAGAAAGATGGGGAAGAAAATGATTACGATAATATTGATATTAGTGAGTATGTAAGTGAAGGGGATGATGAACCGGGAGATTACAAATACCGCGATGACAATTACGGGGACCAGGATGAAACGAAAGTAATGCCTCATAAAGTGGAAACTTCCTTTTATGATACTTTAAAAACACAATTGCTCATGCTGGATCTCAATCCGGATGAGCTGAGAATAGCGGAACAGATCATAGGAAGCATTGACGACGATGGATACCTGCGCCGTGAAGTGGCTTCTATCTGTGATGATCTTGCTTTTCGTCAGAATATAGTTACTACTGAAAAGGAAATTGAAAAATTAATACTACTGATTCAGCAGTTTGATCCGCCCGGCGTGGCAGCCCGGGACTTGCAGGAATGTCTTTTACTTCAATTAAGAAGAAAGGAAAAAGAAGGTTTGGGAGTAAATACGGCTCTTGAAATTATTCAAAATTACTTTGATGAATTTACAAAAAAGCATTATGAAAAAATTCAAAAAAGCCTGAACCTTGAAGATGAAGAAATAAAGGAAGTCATCTACCAGATCATCAAATTAAATCCAAAACCAGGTGGGGAAGTAGGAGAGTCAAACAAATTACAAAGCTACGTAATACCTGATTTTTTTGTATTGAATAATAACGGTAAACTCGAAGTAACGCTGAACTCCAAAAATGCCCCTGATCTTCGTATTAGTGAAGGTTATCGGGACATGCTTAAAGATTATGACCGGGGCACAAAAAAAGACAAAAGACAGAAGGAAGCAGTCCTTTTTATCAAACAAAAAATTGACTCTGCCAAGTGGTTTATAGATGCGATCAAACAAAGACAGCATACCCTTTTAAGCACAATGCAAACCATCGTTGATTACCAGTTACAATTTTTTCTTACAGGAGAAGATATTGACCTGAAGCCTATGATCTTGAAAGACATTGCTGAAAGGACCATGCTCGATATTTCTACGGTGAGCCGTGTGGCAAATAGTAAGTTTGTACAAACAGAATTTGGAACTTACCGTTTGAAATTTTTCTTTAGTGAAAGCCTTGTTACTGATAGCGGTGAAGAAGTAAGTACCCGTGAAGTGAAAAAAATTCTTAGTGACCTGATAGGAGAAGAAAATAAGCAGAAGCCCCTAAGCGATGAAAAGCTTACTGAAGCATTACAGGAAAAAGGTTATAATATTGCACGACGCACGGTAGCTAAATACCGTGAACAATTAAATATTCCTGTCGCAAGGTTAAGAAAAGAACTTTAAGGATGAATACAGATCTTTCAGAAGGAAACATGGTACTTCCGTCCGGTGAAATAGAGCGGGAGAAGATTAATTTTCCATTGCCCGTCAAAGGGATTGCCCATTTCTTTTCTTTTATTTTTCATCCACTTTTTATTCCACTAATCGCTGCCTGGTTTCTGGCTTTTGTACAGCCTGGTTATTTTACCGGAATTTCTCCGAGGGAAAAAACTTTGATCGTGATACGTGTTGGATATAACACGATCTTTTATCCAGCTCTTACTGTTGTGCTGTTAAAGGCTTTAGGTTTTATAAAAAGTATTTTTTTAAAAACGCAGCGCGAACGAATCGTTCCTTATATCGCAACCAATATTTTTTATTTCTGGGTCTTTTTGGTTTTTAACAATCAGCCTGAGGTACCCGTAATCCTTACAGGGTTTATGTTTGGTGTATTTATTGCTTCTTCAGCCGCTTTGATTGCCAATATTTATTTTAAGATCAGCATGCATGCATTGGGAGTGGGGTCTCTCTGTGGTTTAATGCTAATCATCATTTTTTCCGGCTTTACGTACCCGGTTTTTTTGACAGCGATGTTGGTTTTTTTGATTACGGGTTTCGTTTGTACATCGAGATTAATTGTAAGCGATCACCGGCCTTTTGATATTTATTCGGGTGTTTTTATCGCTATTCTTTGCCAGTTGATTGCGTATGCGATTTTTGCGTAGGAAATATTCTCTTGTATCACATAATTTACAGTAAACCAATAATTACCGCGGATTTTTAATTTTAATTAATCTATTCTACAGTCAAAGAAAAGGTGACCATCCTTGATTTAATTTTATCGATTACGTTGGAATATTTCAAATTTGGATCGCGGTCGTGAAGATTGCTAAATCCGCTGCTGACTTTAAGTTCGGGAGAAAGCACAAAATATGGGAAATAAATATGAAAACCAACGCCTAACTCTGCACTTAGATCTGCCCGATTCAACTTGATTAAATCTTCTGCTCTGGAAGCTCCTGCGTTACTTGCCAGGTCATAATCGAATTTTGCACCGGCCAGCGTATATACTTTAAAATTGCCAATGCGGTCACTGCTGAAAGCAATATTTACCGGGAAGCTTAAAGTTATTGATTGTACTTTTTTAGTGACAGTTGTATCCTGTTCGTAATTTTGAGTATACAGAAATGCTTTTTCAGAAAAGGTAAGATCAAGCGGATGGACACGCAGATCAAAATGATTGCTCATTCTCACATTTACAAGCCACGCAAGATTAATCCCAGGATTATTGATGCTTTCCACATCCAGGATTGAATCTGATTGCAGAAACATCGGATGATGGGTAAAATTGAAATGCGACTCGTTGTAACCGAGATTGATGCCAAAATGAAATGGCCTGTCATCATGGCTTTCCTGGTATAATTCTTTCTGAAACTGTGCGAATGACGTTTGAGAAAAAAAGATAAATGACAATAATAAGAAAACTATTTTTCTGCGCAATAAATGGTGCATATACCTAAAGTCAATGTTTTGTAAATAGTATTTCTATAATTGGCCTGTTTTAATATGTTAATAAAAGATTCTTTCTCGGGAAATTGCAGAACAGAATCATTTAAATATTGATATGCATCGTTATTTTTTGCGATAATTTTTCCAATTTTAGGAGTAATAAACTTCATATAAAAATGATAAAGTGGCTTTATCAAAAATCCAGAAGGTTTTGTACACTCTAAAATTACCAGTTTACCTCCAGGTTTTAATACTCTCCTTATTTCAGATAAACCTTTCTCCAGGTTTTCAAAATTGCGAACTCCAAATGCAACCGTAATTGCATCAAACGAATTATCCTCAAATAAAATTGCTTCACTGTCCCCATGAATCAATTTAATTTGGTTTTGAAGACCTTCTTTAATAATTTTTTTTCTTCCAATTTCCAACATTCCTTCGCTGATGTCAATCCCCGTAATTTTTTCAGGATTGAGAATTTTAAAACTGGTGATCGCAAAATCTCCGGTTCCGGTAGCAACATCCAGTAAATTCTTTGGCTGAAGTGGAATTAATTCCCTGATCGCTTTTTTGCGCCAGCCAACATCAATTCCGGCACTTAAAAAACGGTTTAAAAAATCATAACGGAAAGCAATTTTGTCAAACATGTTTTCTACCTGCTTCTTTTTGCTTTCAGAAGAATTTTTAAAAGGTACCACTGTATCGTGCGGATAAATATTCATTTTATCAAAGATAGTTTTTTGCAATTATAACGGATAGCCTTAACTATTCTTTCACTTTTATTTTAGAAATTCAAATTGCTTCAGTTTTTTGACTTTTGCATATTACTTCAGCTTCCTGCTTTTTCCTTCCACTTTATGATTTTTGCCTCCAGCCTTTTGCCTAAAGCCTTCCATTAATGTATATTGCGTTTGCAATGCACATTAAAAGAGCAAAATATATTATCAGCAGTCCTTCTTATGAAAAGTGCCCGCCGGCCGATTTGCCAGAATATGCATTCATCGGCAGAAGTAACGTAGGGAAATCCTCGCTTATCAACATGCTCACAGGAAATGATAAGCTGGCTAAGACTTCCAATTCCCCGGGGAAAACCCAGATGATCAATCATTTTGAAATAACCAGTGTTACCAAAACCGGTGATTCAAAGGAATTCCGTTGGTTTTTAGTAGATCTTCCTGGTTACGGTTTTGCCAAAATTTCACAAAGCAGCCGTCGCCGTTGGGAGCAGATGATTGAGAATTATTTAAGAAAAAGAGAGAATGTCGTAATGATTTTCGTTTTGATCGATTCCCGACATTCACCCCAAAAGCTGGACCTGGATTTCATTGGAAATCTTTCTAAATGGCAAATTCCGTTCGCTTTGATCTTTACTAAAGCGGATAAAGAAAATCAGTCGGTGGTAAGTAAAAATGTAAAGTCATTTTTGGAGGAATTGCGAAAAACACAACAGTTTTTGCCACAACATTTTGTTTCAAGCGCTATAAAGAAAATGGGAAAAAATAAAATTTTGGATTTGATTTCGGAATTAAATTCAGCTTTCAATGCGAAAACAAGTAATGATTAAAGGTCGCATCAATGCTAAAATGGAAGATGGATTCTTGTTCCTAACTCTACTCAAAAAAGAATTATTGAATGGCCTTCTTAAAGTAATTTCAATAAAATAAGTTTGTTAAAAAAGAGTAAAAGATCCTCATATGGGAAGGTTTTTTTTATTTGCGACGTCTGACTTACAGAATAAGTAATTCAAACGTACATAAATTGTATTCTATTTATGAAAACCCCAATTAATAATTAACCAGAAATTAAAAAATGCTTATGATAAATACATTTATCAAGGGAAAATTTTTGTAGAGCTGAGAACAGATAAAACTCTTATGAATGCTAACTTTTACAATAAAAAATTTTGCAATGAATGATTTATGACTTTAGTAATAAACAGGTTAATAAATTCGATATAGGATTCTATTACGAATATAAGAATGGAAAAACGAAGAACATTATTACACAGATTTTAAATCTGTAAAAATTAAATTTAGCAACCTCTTTGAAACACAAATTAATTTTACTGACTTCCTTTTTCTTACTACTTTACGGCATCAGTTATGGCCAATCGGGTA
>JBDTJV010000164.1:0-2944 GCA_039935675.1 Ginsengibacter sp.
CAGTACCTTTATGCTTTCCAAAATACCTCCAAGTGAAAGTTTTTATTACAAGAATGATTTCTGAAACCGGGTTGAAAAAATTAAAAGATGCCGGTTTAGAACTTACGATCTGGGAAGAAAAAAAAGAGTTACCTCAGGAGCAGCTTATCCAATTTTGCAAAAAATCTAATGCCCTTCTTTCTGCAGGTTACAATAAAATAGACGCTTATTTTTTAAACAAATGCAGTCACTTAAAAGTGATCGCATTGCATTCTGTCGGTTTTGATAATGTGGATATTTTAGAAGCAGACCGGTTAAAAATTCCTGTAGGGAATACACCCGGAATATTAAGTGGGCCTACAGCAGATGTTGCTTTTCTTTTGATGCTTGCGGTTTCGCGCAAAGCTTTTTACCTGCATGATAAAATAAAAAAAGGAGAATGGAAATTTTTCGAGCCGACGGCCAATCTCGGGATGGATTTATATGGTAAAACATTGGGAATTTTTGGGTTGGGAAGTATTGGTTTTGAAATGGCCAAAAGATGTGTGGGCGCCTACAACATGAAAGTCATCTATCACAACCGTAAAGAAAATGTACTCGCTGGCAAGGAATTAAATTCGCGCATGGTTTCTTTCGAAGAATTATTAAAAGAAAGCGACATCATTTCTGTTCATAGTAATTTAACCGCGGACACTAAAGGAACATTCAACAAAGAAGTTTTTGAAAAAATGAAACCATCGTCCATCTTCATTAATACAGCCCGCGGCGCTATTCATAATGAAGAAGATCTTATAATCGCTTTACGAAATGGAACCATTTGGGGTGCCGGACTGGATGTAACCAATCCGGAACCTATGAAATGGGATAATCCATTGCTTACAATGCCCAATGCGGCTGTTTTGCCCCACATTGGTAGCGCTACGGTAGAAACACGAAATGGCATGGCGGATATGGCGGCTCAAAATATTATTGCCGGATTAAAAGGAGAAAAAATTCCTTTTCCGGTAAATCCTGAAATCTATGATCAATAAGTTATTTTTTTAAAGCCGTTTTTTCAAATGAGGCGCTCATTTTTTCAAAATCATCTTTTTCAATTTCAACATGTGCCGCCTTCATATTTTCCTCCAGGTGTTTTAGAGATGATGTTCCGGGAATCAATAAAATATTTGCAGCATGATTGAATAACCATTTCAAAATGATCTGCGGTTCTGATACTTTGTATTTTTCAGCCATTTTCTTCAACACATCATCAGGATGTAAACGATTGGCGATAATTGGGTTCCATGGAATAAAAGCCATTTGATTATCCGTACAGAATTTTAATACCGGCTCCCATTCCCTGAAAGTAGCGCTGTATTTATTTTGAACAGAAACAACGGTGATTTGTTGTTGAGCTTTCTTTACCTGGTCAACAGAAACTTCCGAAAGACCGATGTGTTTTATTAACCCTTGTTTCTGTGCCTCTTTCAGATAGCCAATTGTTTCATCGGCAGGCACTTTTGGATCGATACGGTGTAATTGATAAAGGCTGATCTGTTCCTGTTTTAATCTCTTCAAACTACCTTCCAACGCTTCCTTCAAATGCTCTGGCCTTCCGTTCATCACCCATTTATCAGGGCCCGGCCGATCAAACCCACCTTTAGTAGCAATTACCAAATCTTTAGGATAGGGATATAAAGCTTTTGCAATGAGTTTTTCTGCCACATAAGGACCATAACTATCAGCAGTATCTATAAAATTGACACCAAGTTCTACCGCCTTTTTTAAAACTTTTATTGCTTCATTTTCGTTTTCGGGCTCGCCCCAAATTCCTTTGCCGGTTATTCTCATGGAGCCATATCCATAGCGGTTTACTTCGAGGTCGCCACCAATTATCAAGGTTTTATTATTATACATTTTAGACTTTTTGTTATATGAAATATCATCACTCTTACAAATTTCTCTCCAAAAGAAAAATTTGGATTCTTTGAAATCTTTTGTAATATTTATTAATGATGGTTGGCAAAATCCATCGACAGGAATTAAAGGAAACCCCTAGAATGTAAAGATTTTCAGTTTACAGAAATGATCATAATTGGAAAACGAAATAAATTGATCAAATAAAAAGTGAAGTATTTTCCTTTTGGTAAGCACAGATATTTTTCCACTGTTTTTTATGCATATTAAAAAATTCCAGGGATCCTGTACCGATTTTTAGTTTGTAATCAAAATACTTTATTCCCGGAACAAAATAACCCGGGTAGAAATAATCAAATTCATTTTGTTTACAAAATTCTATTTTTTTAAAAATTAAGTATTTTCCTATGCTGTACTTTTTATAGGCAGGATCAAAAAAACTGGAAATTCCCGCTGCACTCTTTTTACCAATGTCAAAAATACCAGCGCCCACAAGGCTTTCACCATCGTATAAATGGATTGCCATAGAGTTAAAAATATTGTTATTGCTATAATCAAATAAAAAATCGGTAAGCGTTTTGGATCGTTCTCCATTCACAGAAGAGATGTATTTCGTGTAGAGCGTTTCATACTTTTTGTCATAAACAAAAGGAACGATTTCGAAACGAAAATGGTGATTTCTTTTTTCCAGCTTTCCGAAGGTTGTAGATGGCTGATAGGTTTTTAAATTTACCCTAAGCCATATTGCTTTATATTCCTGGCCATTCATTTCTACAAAATCGGTGGTGAAGACGCATTGGGCCATTCTATACCATCCTGTAGAAAGATAATTGTCCAATTCGCCGGGAAGTAGTATCGAAGGAAACCGGAAACTCTGGATCATTATTATCAGTTTAAACAAATTTCTTTCACAAAAAACCTAAAGACAGTAAACAAATAAATAAGCGGGATTACTGTTTCATTTGGTCATTGATCAGGTGGTCACTTTTTGCCGCGCACGCACAAAATGTTTTCTTCCATTAATCATTAAGCGGAAGTCAATATCCTTTGCCTGTCTTTTATATTCCTG
>JBDTJV010000165.1:0-11270 GCA_039935675.1 Ginsengibacter sp.
ATCACACTGTTGGTACGAACCGTTTGAAAGAAGCTGGGCCATCCGCAAGTACTTGCAAACTTAGCATCTGACCTGAATAGTTTATTGCCACATACGGCACAATAATAAGTGCCTTTAGGATTTTTATTCCAATATTTACCTGTGAAAGCCGGTTGGGTAGCCGCTTCCCGAGATACTGCATACAATTCAGCAGGAAGTATCTTTTTCCATTGAGCATTTGATACATTCAGACGAACAGTGTCTGTATTAGAGTAATATGGATTATTTTCGTGACCGGCTTTTGTTTCACGTTGCTGACATCCTCCGGAAGCAAAAGCCATTATAAATACCGCTGTTAAGAAAATTGTTTGTTTCATGTTTTTAATCAATTTTAATAGTCATTCAATTTGGAAATTCTAAGCTTAGGGATTTTTCAATTTGTCTTTAAAAACTTTCCTGAATTTCTCCAGTTCAGGTTGAATTACATACTTGCAATATTCCTGATCAGGATTTTTAGCATAAAAATCCTGGTGATATTTTTCAGCATCGTAAAACACTTTATAAGGAACAATTTGGGTGACAATATCTTTTTTATAAGCCTTTACATCATTTAATTTTTTGATGTAGTACTCCGCTTTATCTTTCTGGGTCGCATTGTGATAAAAAATGGCTGAACGATATTGAGTACCAACATCATTTCCCTGCCTGTTTAGTTGGGTCGGGTCATGAGCTGTAAAAAATGCTTCTAGCAATTCATCATAAGTGATCACAGATGGATCATAGATAATATTGCAGGCTTCCGCGTGGCCCGTTTTCCCTGTACAAACTTCCTCATACGTAGGATTTTTTACAAACCCTCCGCTAAAACCTGCCTCCACTTTTTCTACTCCTTTTAATTGACTGAACTGGGCCTGTACACACCAAAAACACCCAGCCGCAAAAGTCGCGGTATCCATTTTTCCTTTGTGATAAAATTGTTGGGTGCTATTTCCCGGAATAGAAGCGAATGTAAATAATGGCAGCAGGAATGCAAAACAATAAGAGATGAATCTTTTCATATTAATTCGATATTTTATTTTAATAGTATACCTTTTATGACGGTAAGTACGTAAAATTATTACAAGAGGATTAAAGAGGATGTTAAAGGTTACGTGGCAAACTTATCACATACAAGATAAAATTAGTGAAATTGTATTTTCACTTGTATTATTCGGAATAACCTTTTATTTTAGCGCGATATTTTAAGATGATGCTATTTTATATTTTCTAACTTTATATTTGAAAATATAAGTTATTCTCAATCCAAATTGACTGTTTTAAACCAAAACATAACTTTTAACCAATAAAATAAAAAAAGTGAAAAAAAATCACATTCTTTTCCTCGTAGCATCGCTTGCTATTATTGCCTCCTGCAAAAAAGATAATACCAATAACCCTAATTCTACCGGAATAGACGGAACTTATACATTCAATGCAATGCATTCAACTACCAACAGTACGATTACAAGTGATGATGGTGAAAAAATCGTAACACTGGCTGATTGGACGTCAGCTAATAACCAGGGAACGATCGTTTTTAAGAATGGCAATGCAACTAATTCAAATTTTAGTTATTCTGTAAATTCGGTTTCAAAAGGATACTATTATGAAGACAATGTTTTAGTAGATTCTATGAGTTCTCCTCTCGTATTGACCATTCCAACTACTAACTCGGTTTCAACATACCAGTTAATTGGCGCAGATTCCATTTATTTTCCTAAAGGAGGATTTGCTACCATCGGCACTTCCACTTCATCAACTAATGCCGGAGGCGGACATTATAAAATAAGTGGAAACCAACTTACACTTACTATAAATGGAATAAAAGATTCTACATTTAGCGATTCGGGGACTATGTACCAGGTTCAACAATCTGTGGTCAGTAGCATTGTTTTGGTAAAGCAATAATGCACCTGAGATAGAAGTAAAAGATCTGATTAAGAAATCAAATTATTTACTGGTTTACTATAATTGAGAGTTAAAGAATTGTTTCTTTGGACCTTAGAATTAAAGCAGATAAAATTTCAGGCAATCGTCAAATAGTAGCCATCTTCTTTTGATTAAGCTGATCGTGTTCGATAATACCATCTTTTAAGCGAATAATGCGATGCGCATATTCAGCAATATCTTCTTCATGGGTCACAAGTATTACTGTATTACCTTCTGCTTGTATCTTATCAAAAATATGCATGATCTCAACAGAAGTTTTAGAATCCAAATTACCTGTCGGTTCATCTGCCAGTATAATAGAAGGATTATTTACGAGAGCCCTGGCGATTGCAACTCTTTGATTCTGACCTCCTGATAATTCGTTGGGTTTATGGTGACTTCTATCCGCCAGCCCTACTCTATCCAGCATTTCCAAAGAGAGTTCAGTACGAATCTTTTTTGAAGTGCCATTGTAGATTAATGGAAGCGCCACATTTTCTGCGGCAGTTAAGCGCGGTAACAAATTAAATTGCTGGAACACAAAACCAATTTCTTTATTTCTAACATCTGCAAGCGCATCATCCTGCATCTTGCTCACATCTTCCCCATTCAAAATATAGTTGCCGGAAGTGGGAGAATCAAGGCACCCCAGCAGGTTCATCAATGTTGATTTTCCGCTACCACTTGGGCCCATTAGCGCTACATACTCATTCTTGAGAATGTTTATCGAAATACCTTTAAGAACTTTTAATTCCTGCTTTCCTAGGTAATAGCTTTTTTTAATATCATCCAGTTCAATAATTGGTACCATATTTTTTAGTTCGTAGTTCTTAATTCGTAGATTTTTGTTCGCAGACTGACATTATTTCTTGATCACCTTTGGCACTTTAAAGAATTCTTCATCATGCAAGGGTGCATTTCTGAAAACATCTTTCCTGCTGATCTCGCCTTTCACTTCATCTTCGCGGAAAATGTTAACATTCTCTGTCATGTGTAACAACGGTTCGACAGAGGTTGTATCCAATTCATTTAATTTATCAATAAATCCAAGCATCTTTTCAAGGTCAATTCTTATTTCCTGTTTTTCATTTTCATCAAATTCAAGTCTGGAAAGGTGAGCCAGTTTATCAATTAATCGATCATCAATGTTCATTAGGCAAATATAACTGCTTTCTGGTTTTTTTTATTTCGCTCGTACTTCCATAGTTCCGTTTATCATATTTCTTACGAATAAGCAGACAGTTGTCATCTTTCCTAATGAAAGAATAGGAAATTTTTTTGAATAAAATAATAACTATTTATCAAAAACAAGTGGTATTAATTAAGGCTATCAGCCCTTCCTGTTCACTAAATATTCTAACTTACTATAAGCACTTTCACTAAAACCAAAATCTGTTTATCTTCGTGCCCGTATGAAAAAAGAGAAAGAAATAGTAATGAGTGGGATCAGGCCAACCGGCTACTTGCATCTCGGAAATTACTTTGGCGCTATTCGTAATTATGTGAAAATGCAGGAAGATTATGAATGTTATTTCATGGTGGCTGATCTGCATTCATTGACAACTCACCCTGATACAAAAGACCTGAAATCTAATGTGCACAGGGTTTTGGCAGAAAATATTGCCTGCGGCCTGGATCCCGAAAAAGTAGCTTTATATTGCCAGAGTCATTTGCACCAAACCGGTGAATTGTACCTCTATCTCAACATGCTGGCGTACAAAGGCGAATTGGAAAAAACACCTACTTTTAAAGATAAAGTACGCCAGCATCCGGATAATATTAATGCAGGATTGCTCACTTATCCTGTATTAATGGCCGCTGATATTTTAATTCACCGCGCCAAATATGTACCTGTTGGAAAAGACCAGGAACAACACCTGGAAATAACACGGAATTACGTCAATAGATTCAATCACCGTTATGCGCCCGTTTTCCCGGAACCATTTGCATTTAATTTCAACAACGATCTTGCTAAAGTTCCTTCATTGGATGGGAATGGAAAAATGAGTAAGAGTGAAAATCAGATGGCTACTTTATATCTTGCAGATGAAGACGATGCCATTCGCAAAAAAATAATGAAAGCCAAAACGGATAACGGTCCTGTTGAAAACAATTCTGTAAAACCGGACTACATTGAAAATTTATTCCAGTTGATGAACCTTGTAAGCGGCAAGGAAACCGTTAACCATTTTTCAGAAAAATTCAACACTTGCACAATCAGGTATGGCGATATGAAAAAGCAATTGGCAGAGGATATGGCCCATTTTATAGCTCCTATACGTGAACGCGTAAAAGAGATCATGAATGACGAAAGCTATTTACAAAAAGTAATGAAACAAGGCGTCGAAAAATCGCGGTCTAATGCAGAGCTAACCATGCGTGAAGTAAGAAATGCGATGGGGCTTAATTATTTTCAATGAATACTATCGATTATTAATTCAATAGATAGCTTCTCGATAAATTTTCATTTGTATTAAAAATTCTTCCTCATTTAATACTTTGATTTTATATTTACTCTAATAACTCCCAGAATACATTTAAAATATTGAATAAATGGCAAGATTAAAAAAACCAAAACATATCGCAGTTGCCGGAAATATCGGGGCGGGAAAGACCACCCTGACTGAAATGTTGAGTAAGCATTATAAATGGATTCCGCAATTTGAAGATGTAGATCATAATCCTTACCTAAATGATTTTTATGATGATATGCCGCGTTGGAGCTTTAATTTACAAATATATTTTCTCAACAGCAGGCTTAACCAATTATTAGACATTGAACGCGGCACAGAAACGATTATACAGGACCGGACCATCTATGAAGATGCCAACATTTTCGCCCCAAACCTGCACGAAATGGGATTGATGACAAAAAGGGATTTTAATAATTATTATTCTTTTTTTGAAACATTAAAAACCATGGTTAAACCTCCGGATCTTTTGATTTATCTGAATGCTTCTGTACCAACACTTGTGGCACAAATTCAAAAACGGGGACGCGAATATGAAGAAAATATCCGGCTCGATTACCTGAAAAAACTCAATGAATTTTATAATAAATGGATCGCAGGTTACAAAGAAGGACCTCTATTGATTGTAGATGCAGATAAAAATAAATTTGCAGAGAATGAAGAAGATCTGGGAATCATTATTAACCAGATAGATGCCCAATTGTATGGATTATTTTAATATTTTCAAACGGTTGCACAGTAAACAAAGAAATAGCGTCTATTTCTATTTAGGCTAAAATTGCCGGTCAAAAACCATTGAAATGAACAATTCAAAAACAATTCAATTAATTTTCAAAATATTTTTTGAATAAATAATTACAACTGTTTATGCCTTTCGAACCCATCCTTGCTTTTTTTCTCATTCGCTACCTGTTAAAATCGCTGCGAAAATTTTCTCCTGATCCGGAATGGGAAAGGATCTTAACCATTTCATTATACGGAACTGTCGCTCTGGCAATTTTCCAGTTTTTTATGCATGATCTTGGAATTATAAAGTGGATTTGGGTAATTCTGCTGCTCGTAATTGTATACCAAATTGAAAAAAATCCAATCTTCGATTTTGCAAAAAAAATAATGTACGCGGTATTGCCTTTCATAGTTCTTGAGATATTCAGCGATCTTCTCAAACTCGTTTCTTCTACTACTTATTACGAGGTTAAAAATTATATAGATTTTGCATTTGCCGTTGCTATTACATGGATGATCGCTTCGGTCATCAAATCTAATAAGCAACAGAAAGCTTTGGAAGTTGAGCGTAATAAAACACTTGCCGAAGAACAAAAAAGTAAATTTATTGCTGCAAAAAAAGATGAGCTGGAAGTGCTGGTAAATGAACGAACCTCGGAACTCGTAAAGCAAAAAGAAGAACTCGAACATGCGATCATTGAATTAAAGGAAACACAGGCCCAGCTTATACAATCCGAGAAAATGGCCTCCCTGGGCGAACTGACCGCAGGCATTGCTCACGAGATACAAAATCCTTTAAATTTTGTCAATAATTTTTCAGAAATCAATACTGAATTATTGGCAGAAATGAAAAATGAATTGTTGACTGGTTCAAAGGAAGAAGCCATTGCGATTGCCAATGATGTCATTGAAAATGAAACAAAAATAAATCACCATGGCAAACGGGCCGATTCTATCGTGAAAGGAATGTTGCAACATTCCCGTAAAAGTTCCGGGCAAAAAGAACCGACGGATATTAACGCTTTGGCGGATGAATATTTAAGGCTTAGTTATCATGGTTTGCGCGCAAAAGACAAATCTTTTAATGCAACGATGGAAACTGATTTTGATGAAACGATCGGAAAAATAAATATCATTCCACAGGATATCGGAAGGGTTTTATTAAATCTTTTTAATAACGCTTTTTATGCAACTAATGAAAAGGAGAAAGAGAATAAAATGCAAGCTGGAAATATTTCTTACAAACCCATAGTTTCAGTGTCTACCCAACAGCTGAAATTAGCTGGCGAGGCAAAAGTCATTGAAATAAAAGTATGGGATAATGGAGATGGAATTCCGCAGGCGGTATTAGATAAAGTGTTTCAGCCGTTTTTTACCACGAAACCAACGGGCGAGGGAACCGGCCTGGGTTTGAGTCTCAGTTACGATATTGTAAAAGCGCATGGAGGAGACATAAAAGTAGAAACCAGCGAAAACGAAGGAACCCGGTTTATAATTACTTTGCCTGTTTCCTAAAGAATGATAATTGAAATCCGGGGTAATAATCTATTTTGAAAAGGAAAGGAACCGTTGAAAAAACATAAAACATCCCAACTTTCAAAATAGTTTGTACTTGAAAAAAAACAAAGGTTTATTTAAAAAAAAGAGTGAAATTACTAAGGAAATTAAATAAAATTAATCAAATATTGCCATGGAAGTTTTAGTTGTAGATGACGAAAAAGATACAGAAATCTTATTTAAACAACGGTTCAGAAATCTTATAAAAAGCGGCGAACTCATTTTAAATTTCGCGAATTCCGGCGAGGAAGCTTTGGCATTCCTGAGCGGCCATTCTTCTGAAGCGGTGCTTATCCTTTCTGACATCAATATGCCGGGAATGAGTGGTTTACAATTATTACAAAAAATCAAACAAAAATACCTGACGCCTCCGCCAGTTGTTATGATGATAACCGCTTATGGCGACACTGAAAATTATAACCAGGCCATGGAACTTGGTGCAGATGACTTTCTGACAAAACCACTTGATTTTAATCTTTTAAAAGAAAAATTATTAAAAAAAATCAATGATTAAAATTTTAGTCGTGGATGACGAGACGGACCTTGAATTGCTGATCAAGCAGAGGTTTAGAAAGCAAATAAGGGAACAGGAATATGAGTTCACATTTGCGATCAATGGTAATGACGCGCTTAGAAAATTAAAGGAGCGTGACGACGTGAGTATTGTGCTTACAGATATCAACATGCCTGAAATGGATGGCCTTACTTTGTTAAATAAGCTTAATGAAAGTAAACCTTTGATAAAATCAGTCATAGTATCTGCTTATGGAGATATGGATAATATCAGGGCTGCGATGAACCGGGGCGCTTTTGATTTTATATGTAAGCCAATCAATTTTGATGATCTCACGCTCACATTGCAAAAGACGGTTGATTACGTGAAGCAGATCCACAAAACTTTACAAGCTATTAAAGAAAATAATATTCTGAAAATGTATGTGGATTCTTCGGTGCTTAGCTTTATGGAAAGCAAGGAATTTGAAGCCTCTATTTTAAAAAATGAATCCATCGAAGCCACAGTGGTCTTTATCGATATTTGTAATTTCACTGCTATTTCTGAACATGAACCTGCGGATAAAGTTGTAAACTTATTGAATAAATATTTCGACGTAATGGTCAAAGAGATCCTTGCTCAAAATGGTTATGTAGATAAATTTATGGGCGATGCAGTTATGGCAATTTTTCGCGGCGATTACCATTTGGACAGGGCCATAGAAGCCACTCTTACTTTGCAAAGACAAATAGCCAAACTTCCGGTCGAATCAAAATTTATATCCGATTCTCCCAAACTCTCTATCGGCATCAATAGCGGAGAAATGATCTCAGGAAATATCGGGTCTGCCAATTTACGCCGGCTCGATTATACAGTAATTGGAGACGTAGTAAATACCGCACAAAGATTGCAAAGTACAGCGAAGCATGGACAGATATTGATCAACGAAAATTCGTATAATAAAGTAAAAGAATCTTTTAATTGTCAAAAGGTAGGTGAGGTAAAGCTTAAAAATAAAAGTGAACTTATGATGATTTATGAAGTACTGAGTTAGCTCTAAACAAAATTTAAATAATGAGTTTATCAGAATTTAAAATAAGCCTTGTTGAGAATTTACCTCCGGATAATCTTTCAGTTTACCTACTTGCATTATGGTTTGACGGCAAAGGGAACTGGAACAAAGCTCACAATGTCATCCAGGATGTGGAAGATAAAAAAGCTGCCGCTATTCATGCCTATCTTCACCGGAAGGAAGGAGATATAGGAAATGCTGATTATTGGTACAGTTGTTCCGGCAAAAAAAGAAACAATATTTCTTTGGAAAAAGAATGGGAAGAATTGGTAGATGGCTTGATTATAAAATAGTTCATCCAACTTTACGAAAACGCTTATAAATTTTAATGGCGATCATAAGAACAACTCCCAGTAATACTAAAATCCCAATTCCCCAGGCCACACTTAATAGTTGTTTTACAACTGCGAGCATAACGATTGCCACCAACAAAATAGTGGCTACTTCATTCCAAATGCGCAACTGCTGTGATGTCCAGCGATAGATCCCTTTTTGTTGTTGTATAAAAATAGAATGAATGATAAAATGATAGGCAAATAAACCTGCGACAAAGAATAATTTTACCAAAAGCCACGATGGAAGACTTCCATAAAGTAAACCCATCCAGGTGCCAAAAATTAGAGTAAGAATCGCAGAAGGCCAGGTAATTCCATACCATAAACGTTTCTGCATTATCAAAAACTGTTTTAATAATATAGACCTTTCAGGTTCAGACTGGTCCTTTGCCTCAGCAGTATAAACAAAAAGTCTTACAATATAAAAAAGACCGCTAAACCACGTTACGATAAAAATAATGTGAAGCGCTTTAACGTAGAAATACATTTGTGAATGGTGAATGGTGAATGGTCAATCGGGAATTGGGAATGGTTACACTTCTCTTTTTTCAGCTTCAAAGATCACGATTCACGTTTGACACTGGCAGAATTAATCATACCTGTTAGCATCTTAAAACACCTTATCATTGTTTCTCCCAATTTTTCCAAATTCGTCTCTACAAGATAATTTAAGTCGTATGCTATATCAACTGCTGCATCAATTTCTATAATTGAGCCCCTGGATATTTCATAATATCTTTTTCTTTCAACCTCAGACTTCCTTGATGCTCCTTCAGCAATATTTAAATGAACTGACAATGCCGCCCGCCTGATCTGAGAAATCATTCCAAATTTTTCATCAGCAGGCAGTAACTTACTCAGCTTATAACATTCAAAAACAAATAACCTGGAAACACTATATAAATCAAGTTTTTGGTGATTTAGTTTTAAAAACATAAGTTTTAATTTTAAAGCATAATGCAAAAAATAATGTTGGGTCTATATATGAATATACAATTTTAATCTTTCTATTTTTAATTTTTTTTATTCACTTTTGTCCATTCATTTTTCATGCTTGCCCATCCAAGATTGATCATTCACGATTCACGTTTGACCATTCACGCTTCACCAAATTCTCGACTGCGTCAACCCATAAAGGATTTGTATTCAGACAGGGGATCATGGCAAAACTTTCACCACCCGCTTCCATAAATATTTCTTTTCCTCTCATCGCAATCTCTTCCAAAGTTTCAAGGCAATCACTTACAAATGCCGGGCAAAGAACCAATAGATTTTTGATTCCTTCTTTTGGCATATCTGCCAAGCGGAAATCGGTAAATGGAGTTAACCAACCTTTTCCTAATCTCGACTGAAAAGAAATACTGTACTTATTTGCCGGAAGTCCAAGTTCTTCACAAACAAGCCTTGTCGTAGTTCTTACCTGGTGCCTGTAACAAAATGCATGTGCAGGTGAATCCGTTTCGCAACAATTGTCTGTAGCCAGGCAATGATGTCCCGTAATATCGCTTTTACGAATATGCCGGCCAGGCACTCCATGAAAACTGAATAAAATATGGTCGAAATTGGAATTTAAATATCCGCGAACATTTTCTGAGAGTGCCTTTATATATTGCCCGTCATTATAAAACGGAGGAACAAAAGATATCTTAAAGCGATAGTTTTTTTCCTCGTGAACTTTTTTCATTTCTTCTACAGCCGTTTCATAGCTTGACATTGCATAGTGTGGATATAAAGGCAAAATGATCACTTCCTCCAGGCCAGGTACTTTTTCTAATAAAGAAGAATAGGCTTCTTCAGCAGTTGGGTTTCCGTATCGCATGGCTATTTCAACAGGCTCTTCTATTCTTTCCTGCAGTGCTTTTTGTAATCGTTTAGTAAAAACAATTAATGGAGATCCCTCATCAGTCCATACCTTTTTGTAAGCTTCAGCTGATTTTGCCGCACGAAAAGGAACAATAATTCCTTTGACTAACAATGCTCGGAAAAGCCATGGCTTATCAATCACTCTTTCATCCATTAAAAATTCATCGAGATATTTTTTCAGATCTTTTTCATCAGTCGAATCCGGAGAACCAAGATTAATTAAGATAATTCCTTTTTTTGATTTTGATGGTGTCATTAGCTTCAATTAAATACAAATGTATGCTCTGCCAAAAAGAAACTGCTGATTTTTTTTGATTGAAATAAAAAATTAGCAAACAGTGAGGCAAATTTTTATGGAAATATAAAATCAATATTCTGGTTATCCAATTACAACAAATCAGAAAATTCCATATCCTTTCTAATCTTTTGAAATCCCTTATTTTATTTTGTAACCTTTTCATCTTTTTCTCCTCTATTCAATGTAAAACATGATTTGTAAGAATATTTAAAATCGCTCTAAAAGAAACTTGATATGAGGGGATCATTTCATTGTTGTCAATGAAACCAATACAGAGGGGTATTAAAATTACCCTTCTGATTCATTGGTTCTTTCAACCTTTTATGAATAAAAAAGGATAGTGGTTCTCAAAAGGAGTTGTTTTTCAAACCTTCAATTTTAACGTAGCGATCCAACTCACCATCAGTGAAATTGAGCGTTCGTTTTAACTCGAGTGAATATAAAAAATTAATCCACTTTTACCGGGGTGCAAATAGTCACTTTTTAAAAGAAAAAATCCCGATAAAAA